>JAUIFT010000187.1 GCA_030430345.1 Calditrichia bacterium
GTTCCGATGATCATGAAAATAATGCCGTTGGTCTTCTGCATGAAGAGATGCGTCGCGCGGGCTCGATTATCATGAAAGCTGCCGATCAACATTCCCATTGCCAGCATAGTTTGATGGGCATCCGGATGTCTTTTCGAGTAGCGATCTACGAATGCTCGTAAAAAAGCTTCCTGGATACATAAATCCTGAAATTTACCCAGGTGCTCCTGGAGCGACTTCAGAGATTTGATCATTTTGCTCATTTCTTTTGCAGGATACAAACTGACGAAGAACTCAATCAGATAGCGCAATTTCTTACCGGTAACCCGTAGGTCATGCAATGCTTCATCCGGCGATTGTTCATCGATAACGCTCCCTTCATCGATAAAATTTCGCCAGGTTTTATGCAATCGTTTATCCGCAAATTTCTTTACCGGGATACTGGCATTCGGCGCCAGCAGGTCTTTCTCAAGAAATGTTTCCCAATCCCGGAGAACTTTCAAAAATTTTTCGGATCGCATTTCCTGATATACTGCAGATAACGTTTTTTTTCTTTCCCGTTTCAGATACTGGTAAAAGGGGGTCATCCCTGGTTTGAGTTCATCCGGTAACATAGCGAGGAATTCCGGCTTACTGAGCAAATAGACATCAAGGTCCCGCAAATGATTCGTCATTTTTCCCACATAGGCAAAATCTGCTTTGAAGCGCAGGGTATTTTCATCCGGAAAAACTTTTTTCAATTGAGAGAGCGCTGAACGGGTTCGGCGAACGGCCACTCGAAAATCATGGACAAACTCCGTATCAATATCGGCAAAAATTCCCGGTAAATTTTGTTTCATAACACCAAGCAAAAAACGCATTATTTCCCGTGCCGCACCAGCAGCAGACATTTCCGGGGTGATTTTCACTTTTAATTTGGAAGAGTATCCGCCGGGGGTGTTGCCAAGCATTTCCAGCGCGCTATGCACCCAATAGTCCACAGAATGCGGATAGTTATGCTGCAACAGATATTCATCAACATCACGGGTTTCGGCAAGATAGCCACGAACGGGCACCAGCTGGATCTGCCGGATGACACCTGGTTCCTGAGTATTTCCACCGGCATCAATCCACACTTCATGATAGTTCAGGCGGGCAATCGTTTTTTCATCTTCATTGAGAATACGGAGTTTTTCGGTGCAGTGTTTTGCTTCAAACAAAGGAATGAGCGCGCGCATCTCTAAAATATCCGTCAAACTTTCTTTCAAACTGCTTTCCGGAAAATCCCAGGCATAAACGCCCCGCCGGCCCCATTTCAATTCCGCAATCGCTTCACCATCTTCATAAGCAGCCAGGGTCCAGACTTTCCCATCAAAGAATAACACACGATTTTTGTTATAGAGGCGCCAGTCGAATGTGTCGAAACACTGAAGCGTATCCGCCAAAACGCCATCAGTTTCGATCCGGAATGCCCGTTCCAGGAAAGAAGCGATGGCATTGTCATCCGGTGTATTTCTTAAATCGTAGAGATATTTCATATACGCTTATTTTTCCAACATTTTAGCCGGCGAATGTTACCGATGATAAAGAAAACAAGATTCCTAATAAATACATCAAGCAGCAAAGCGAGTTACAATCAGACTACATTTACATTAAAATTCAATTTCACCAGTGATAAAATGCAGCTACTTTTTTGCCAGTTTTGCTTCGATTGCATCGATGACTGTTTTTAATGCTTTCAAACGGGCAAAGTATTTTGAATTAGCTTCGATGATCGTCCAGGGCGCCAGCGGGGTGCTGGTCCGGAAGAGCATTTCATCGACTGCCTGCAGGTAAACATCCCACTTTTCCCGATTGCGCCAATCCTCTTCGGTTAACTTCCACTGTTTATCAGGATCTTTCTCCCGCAACTGGAATCGCTGCAGCTGTTCTTCCTGATCGATATGCAGCCAGAATTTTACCAGTACTGTCCCATAGTTGACCAATTGTTCTTCAAACTCATTGATTTCCCGGTAAGCACGCTTCCATTCCGTAGCGCTGCAAAACCCTTCGACCCGCTCCACCATCACCCGGCCGTACCAGGTTCGGTCAAAAATCGCAATATGCCCGGCCTTGGGAATTTCTTTCCAAAACCGCCAGAGGTAGTGATGACGTTTTTCGATATCATTCGGGGCGGCAATCGGAATCACATCATATCCGCGGGGATCCAGGTTCCCAGTAACCCGTCGAATATTCCCCCCCTTGCCAGCAGCGTCCCAACCTTCATAACAAATAACAACTGGCATCCGGCGCTTGTAAACCTCATGTTCCAGTTCCCGTATACGGTTCTGATAAGCATCCAATTGTTTCACATATTCCGGCCGCTCGATTGTTTTCGAAAGATCAATGCCACTGAGAATGGACACTTGCATGTCCTTCATTCCGGCGTCTGTTTCTTCCGTAGAGCGCTCTGCGCTTTGCGCCGTTCTTACCTCATTTACTTTTCGTTCTACGGCTTCAACAACCCGCTTAAAAATTTTCAGCACGGCAAAGCGGCGATTATTCGCCTCGACAATTCTCCATGGTGCATACTCCGAGTCTGTTTTACTGAGCAGCATTTCCGTAAAGCGAATGTAAGTGTTATATTTTCGATGCTTTTTCCAGTCCGTTTTAGTTATCCGCCAGGAGGTCGCATCATTGGCCAGCAATTTATCGAAGCGTCTCTTTTGTTCATCTTTGGATATATGCAGAAAAAACTTCAGGATGAGGCAACCGCTGTCGGCCAGTTGCCGCTCAAAACTGTTGATTTCCTGAATCCTCTGCTGCCATTCACTTTCCGAGAATTTTTTTGTTTCCGGGTTATAAATTAACTCATTGTACCAACTGCGGTCGAAAATGGTCATACGGCCACGGGCCGGCGTCTTGGTCCAAAACCGCCAAAGGTACGGGCGAAACCGTTCTTCTTCGGTTGGCGGATTGATGGTATGCACTGAAAAACGCCGCGGGTCCAAATTAAGGATCAGGCGATTGATCAAGGTGCCTTTTCCGGAACCACTCCAGCCTTCAAAAACAACAATGATCGGGATTTTAAGCTCGATGGCTTCCCGCTGTAAGCGCGCCAGTTGTTTTTCCAGCGGCTCTTTTTCCAGCTTGTAATCGTCGCGGGAAACTTTTCTGGATAAGTCAATTTGATTCAGCATGATTAGATCCTTTGTGAATATCTACAAGTTAAACCGCAAACTATCGGCTGCGCAACCATTCGTCCCGGGTAATTTGCATGTGATAATAACTCCACTTCTTATCACCAATGCTACAGGCTTCATCGATCGTTTTTACCGTGCGAAAACCGGTTTTTTTATAACAGGCAATTGCTGCCATGTTAAAAATGACCACATTCAGGGTTATTAACTGCAGATTTAAAGTCTGAAAACCGTAGCGAAGTATTTCCTCTACCATTCGAGTGCCATAGCCTTTCCCCTGCTCCGCCCGCTCCCCGACAAGCACCCGGCTAATATGCCCATGCCCTTCGGCATCATCTTTCAGGGACAATTCAATATGTCCGAGTATGCGGGTTGGTTGCCCTCCCGACACCCTGAATATATGATATTTTCCGGGTTCTCTCGCTGCTGTTGAGAAGAACTCCTCAAGCTTTTGCAGCGTTAACGGGTATGAAAAAGAATGGCCGCTCCATTGCACCAAATCAGCTTCGGAAGTAATCCAACCAAGTAGACGGGGAATATCTTCCCGTTTAAATGGCTGAAGTTCAATCATCGAAACGTCTCCATATTTTTATAAGTCTATAAAATACACAAAAAAGAAAAGATAGCAAACAACTAATCGCGAAGCCGCTTTCAAAAAACTATTTTACATCACTTGATATCTCCTCACAAAAATTTTAAATTAGCGCGCTTTATTCTTAACGATGAATAACATTACAGTTTTATTGTAAGCGTTTGACTTTTATCCACAAAGCGCCAGGAGGAAATGATGAGCGAGAAAAAAGATAAAAAGACAACCAAAGCAGCTGCGGCGGAAAAAGCTGCGCCAAAGAAGAAAGCCGCCGGCAAAAAGAAAAGTAATGCCGAGCAATTTGAGTATCAGGCGGAATTACAGCAATTGCTCCACCTGATTGTTCACTCCTTATATACACATCCGGAAATTTTTCTCCGGGAGTTAATTTCCAATGCCTCCGATGCATTGAACAAAATCCGTTTCCGTTTGCTGACCGATAAAAATGTGCAGGATCCCGAGGCGGAAATGAGTATTAAGATCAGCATCGATTCCGAGAAAAAATTTCTGACCATTGAAGACAGTGGCATCGGGATGACCCGTGATGATCTGATTAACCGCATCGGCACCGTTGCCAGTTCCGGCACGCTGGAGTTTGTGAAGCAACTGAAAAAAAATAAGAATAATGTCGACGGCAACTTGATCGGACAATTCGGGGTTGGTTTTTACTCCGTTTTTATGGTAACGGATCTGGTCACCATCGAAACCCGCCACGCGGAGAAAGATGGCAAAGGATATCGCTGGCAATCAGACGGCCGGGGCACATACACTATCGAAGAGATTGATAAAGCGACCCGGGGAACGAAGATATCTTTCCGCCTGAATGACGCCTCCCAGGAATTTACCGAACCGCATCGCATCCGGCACGTCATTAATAAGTACTCAAACTTCGTCGATTTTCCGATTTTCCTGAATGATGAAGAAGTTAACAAGGTTAGCGCTTTATGGCATCGCCAGAAGAGTGACATAACCGATGAAGAGCGCTCGGAATTCTACAAATTTATTTCCAACGACTACGCTGATCCGCTCGCCCATCTTCACCTTTCCATCGAAGGCGTGGTAAATTTCAAATCGATTGTGTTTATTCCCAACACACCTCCCTCACCATTCTTCCGTCCGGATGAAGAGAAGTCCCTGCAACTGTATTCTAACAAGATTTTTATACAGGATGATTGCAAGGAATTATTGCCGGACTATCTGCGGTTTTTGAAAGGTGTTGTGGACACGGAAGATCTTCCCCTGAATGTATCCCGGGAAGTTACCCAGAACAGCCCGACGATGATAAAAATCAAAAACACCCTGGTTAGCAAAGTGTTCAGTTTTCTCGAAGACTTATCCCGCAAGGAACCGGAAAAATTCCGCACTTTCTACAAAAATTTCGGGAACATTTTCAAGATGGGTATCAACAGTGATTTCAGTAACCGGGAGCGCCTGATCAATTTGTTGCATTTCTCCACAACCCGCACCGAAGGCGAAGAAATGGTATCACTGAAAGAGTACTGTGAGCGCATGGCGGAAGGGCAGAATGAGATTTATTATCTTTCCGGCGAACAGAAAGAGCGCTTGTTAAACAATCCGAATCTTGAGTATTTCCGCAAGAAAGAGATCGAAGTGCTGCTCTTAACCGAGCCAGCGGATATTTTCATTGTGCCGTCTATCGGTGAGTATGAGAAGAAACCGTTGAAATCCATTGATAAAGCGGATATCGATCTAAAAAAAGATGGCGATGATGATTCCGCACTTAAGGAAAATCTGGCCAGTGCACTGATCGAGGTTTTTAAAGAGGCGCTGGGCGATAAAGTGGAAGATGTGATTGAATCGAAGCGCCTGGTCGATTCCCCGGCAACATTGGTGATTGGCAAAGAGGGCATGGATACCCAAATGGAAAAGATGATGCGCATGATGCAGCAGGACTTTGCCGGCGGTAAACGTATCCTGGAAATCAACACTTCTCACCCGCTCATCAAAAACCTCTCAAGACTAAATATGGGCAGCAGCACCGATCCTTTATTACGGAAGTCGATCCTGCAGATTTATGAAGGGGCGCTTCTGATGGAAGGCAGCTTGAACTCCCCGGGTGATTTTATTAAACGAATGACAGAAATTATGACTGAAGCAACGAAATAAAAAAAGGCGGCCGGATGGCCGCCTTTTTTATTAGCAGTTGGCTGTGGTGCTATCACTTTAATTTATTGTAGTTTTGGGGGACGGAGGCGATCCGGCAGGGGGTAATCCAAAGGCAGCATATCCGCAAAACGCTCCCTCCCCCAGCGGCCGTAACGAATGACCGTCTCATAGGTATAACCAGACAAATTCACCCGGATGGAATCCTGGGTCAGGTCAATAAATGATAACTGAATATCTTTGCCGGTTAACTCATCCTTTTCATTCATATAACGCACTTCCAGGTAATCGGAGAAATGCAGCTGCAGCTCATCTTTGTCCATTTCCGAGTAACTGAACATTCTTTCCTGCCAGTCTTTATGAACGTAGGGGAAGCGGGTAAAAGTAGCTTCCATCCCTTTTGTGTTGGCAGTAT
>JAUIFT010000188.1 GCA_030430345.1 Calditrichia bacterium
ATAAAAGGCACGATAAAAGTTGCCCAAAAACAGGAGGCGTATAATGGAACAATCATCAACTATCAAGAGACTCGGCATGATAGGCCTGGTTATTACCGTTGCGGTAATGCTTGCAATCGCCTGCGCTACGAAGAAGAAAGGGTCGTTAACCGATGGTAGCGCGGCGGCGGAAGTGTATGTCCCCCCCGGCAGCTACGACGAGTATTACAGCTTTTTCTCCGGCGGATTCAGTGGTCAGGTCACCGTTTATGGCTTGCCCTCCGGACGCTTGTTCCGCATCATCCCGGTGTTTGCACAGCATGCGGAAAACGCCTGGGGCTATTCCGAAGAGACCAAAGACATGCTGATGACCAGTCACGGATTTGCTCCCTGGGACGACGCCCATCACCCGGAGTTATCACAAACGAATGGCGTGCCGGACGGCCGTTGGTTGTTTATCAACGCTAACAATACTCCGCGGGTTGCCCGAATCAATCTCTCAACTTTTGAAACGGACGACATCATCGAAATTCCCAATTCCGGCGGTAACCATGCTTCTCCTTTCGTCACTCCGAATTCGGAATACGTGGTTGCTTCCACTCGCTTCAGCCTGCCGATTCCCCAAAAAGACGTGCCGATTTCCGAGTATAAAAAGCACTTTAAGGGGACGATTACTTTTATTAGCGTCAATCCGGAGGATGGCTTAATGGACATCGCCTTCCAGATCATGGTGCCCGGTTACAACTACGACCTCGCCCATGCCGGTAAAGGCCCTTCCAATGGCTGGGCGTTCTTCACCTGTTATAATACCGAACAGGCCAATTCTCTGTTGGAAGTAAATGCTTCCCAGAATGACAAAGACTTTATTGCCGCCGTCAACTGGAAACTGGCCGAACAGGCGATTGCCGAGGGCAATTACAAGACCATGGATGTCGATTATTATCACAATTATATGGATCATGGCAGCCGATCGACAATCTCCGAGAACAAAAAATCGGTGAGGATCCTTGATCCGGCATCCGTGCCGGGATTAATCTACTATCTGCCCACCCCGAAGTCTCCACATGGTGTCGATGTCGATCCGAGTGGCGAATACATCGTCGGTGGCGGTAAACTCGCCAGCGTTATCCCGGTTCACTCCTTCTCAAAAATGATGACCGCCATTGAGAATAAGGATTTTGAGGGCGAAGTCGACGGTATTCCGATTTTGAAATATCAGTCCGTCATGGCCGGAGAAGTTCAGAATGCCGGTTTAGGGCCGTTACATACCGAGTTCGACGGCAAAGGCTATGCCTATACTTCCGCCTTTATCTCTTCGGAAGTTGTCAAATGGAAACTAGGCACCTGGGAAGTGGTCGATCGCATTCAAACCTACTATTCCATCGGGCACCTGATGATCCCCGGTGGCGATAGCCAAAAACCCTGGGGAAAATACCTGGTGGCAATGAACAAGATTACCAAAGACCGCTATCTGCCCACCGGACCGGAGCTTTGCCACGCAGCACAGTTGATCGATATTAGTGGCGATAAAATGCGTTTATTACTGGATTTCCCCACCATCGGAGAGCCGCACTATGCTCAGGGCATTCCGGCCAGTATTCTGCAGCCGAAAACAACAAAAATCTTTCCGATCGAAGAAAACACCCATCCTTTCGCTGCAAAAAGTGAGCGGGAAGCCAGTGTTACCCGGGACGGCAGAGACGTGCATGTGCGTATGACCACCATTCGTACCCACTTTGCCCCGGATAATATTGAGGGTGTAAAGGTTGGCGACCGGGTTTATTTCCATGTCACCAATCTGGAGCAGGATTGGGATGTGCCGCACGGCTTTGCCATTCAGGGAATGAACACCGCTGAATTATTGGTAATGCCCGGCGAAACCCGTACGCTCATCTGGGAAGCGAAAAAAGTGGGCGTTTTCCCCTTCTATTGCACGGATTTCTGTTCTGCACTGCACCAGGAAATGTCCGGATATGTTCGGGTATCGCCACGAAACTCAAATATTACGCTGAGTCATAACGCCCAGCGCTAGTTTTTAATTCTTGTCGGCGGCGCAAATGCTGCGTCGCCGGTTGTTTTGCAGTTGTAAATGAAAGGAGTGAAAAATGAATCGGAATGCCAGAATGCTGATGCTAATTGCTTCACTGCTACTGGTTGTGCCGTATTTCGTTCCGATTTGGGAGATCACCCTGGAAGCCCCGCAGTATCCGGAAGGATTGGGGTTGAAAATCTGGATCGACACTATCGACGGACTAAATCCGCGTGACCTGGATAAAGTAAACAATTTGAATCATTACATTGGTATGAAAGAGATTGTCCCGGAATCAATTCCGGAACTGAAGATTATGCCGTTTATCGTTGGATTTATGTTAATTTTCGGGTTGCTAACCGCCTACTTCGCCAAACCTGCACTGGTTTATACCTGGACGGCGCTTTTTATAATTATTGCCCTGGTCGGTCTGGTGGATTTTTATCTCTGGGAATATGACTATGGTCATAATCTCGACCCTACCGCGGCGATTAAAATTCCTGGTATGAGTTATCAACCGCCGTTAATTGGCAGTAAAAAGCTGCTCAACTTTACGGCCATATCTCTGCCGGATATTGGCGGCATCTTTATTTTTGCCGCGATTCTTTTCGGAGCCATCGCTGCTTATACAACCTTTAAATCGTCGAAAAACAAAACCAGGATTTCGAACAATGAAACCGCTCAGAATGCTGACTCAGGTACTACTGCCAGGCGTAATGCTACTACTGACAAGCTGCACGCCGGCACCGGTGCCCATTCAATACGGTCATGATAGTTGCGCCCATTGCCGTATGATGATTACCGATCATCAGTATGGCGCGGAGATATTATTGACCACCGGGAAGGCATATACTTTTGACTCGATTGAGTGTATGAGCGCTTACCAGGCCGGCGGTAGTTTGGCCGCAGCGAAAGTTCATTCCCTTTGGGTGACTGACTTTAATTCTCCGGGCAAACTGATCGATAGCGAAACGGCCATCTTCCTGCACAGCGACAATCTGCGCAGTCCCATGGGAATGAATCTCTCCGCCTACAACGACCATGGGCAGGCGGCACTGAATCAATCCCGCTTTGGCGGACAGTTAATCTCATGGCCGCAATTAACCGAGCTGGTGCAGACAACCTGGAAAGATAATCAACAAGCAAGACACTAAGGAATGTCTAAGTACGATCTGTCATCGCGAGGCGTTTTCTGCCGAGGCAATCTCAAGAGGAGCATAAAGAAAAAAGATCGCATCGTCGTTTTACTCCTCGCGATGACAGCAATAACCTAGAGATCAATCATGAAAAAGCTTTTCCTTATCCTGATCATCCTTAGCAGCAGTTTTCTCACTGCGAAAGAGATTACCGTTTCGCCGGAGAAAACCCCGCGCACACTCACTGCTGCATTATTGCAAGCGGCAGATGGTGATCGCATTCTGGTGCAGCCGGGCATATATCGGGAAGGGGAAATTGTTATCAGCAAATCCGTTACCATTATCGGGGAAAACTTCCCGGTATTTGACGGCGAAAATCAGCATCAGGTGTTTACAGTAGAAGCGGATAGCGTGGTTATTCGCGGATTGGTGATCAAGGATTGTGGTGTCAGTTTTATCGATGATAAAGCCGGTATCAAAGTGCTTGAAACGAAGGGATGCGTTATCGAAGGCAATCGCCTGGAAGGAAATTTTTTCGGTATTTACCTGGCGAAGTCGCAGGGTACCCGGGTGTTGAATAACGATATTCGCAGCAATGCCACTTCCGAGGCAGCTTCCGGTAATGGCATCCACCTCTGGTATTGCAAAGATGCCGACATCCACGATAACCGTATAGAGGGGCATCGCGACGGCATCTATTTTGAATTTGTGCAGGATGGTAAGATCAGCGGCAATTTTAGCACGAAGAACCTCCGCTACGGTTTGCATTTCATGTTTTCCGATCGTTGCGAATACCGGGCGAACAGCTTCATCAATAATGGTGCCGGCGTCGCCGTAATGTATACAAAAAATGTTCTGATGATTAACAATCGTTTCGCCGATAACTGGGGCAGCGCCGCCTTCGGCTTATTGCTGAAAGATATTACCGACAGTGAGATTAGCGGCAACACTTTTTCCCGGAATTCGATCGGCATTTTTGCCGAAAATTCCGGTCGGATGAACATCGAGCAGAATGATTTTAATGACAATGGCTGGGCGGTGAAAATTATGGCCAATTGCATGGAAAACGTCTTTCAGGAGAATAATTTTCTCAACAACTCTTTCGATGTCGCTACGAATAGCAGGAACAACTTTAATCGCTTCGAACGGAATTACTGGAGCGCCTACCAGGGATACGACCTTGACCGTGATGGCTATGGTGATGTGCCCTTTCGACCGGTGCGTCTCTTTTCCCTGATTGTGGAACAAAACGCCACCGCGCTGGTATTGCAGCGCAGTCTGTTTATCGATGTGCTGGATATGGCCGAGCGGGTTTTACCAATCTTAACCCCGGAAACACTGATCGATGAACAACCGGCTTTGCGCAGAATTCCAAGACCATCCGGCGATGCCACTGCCGGAAGATAAGCCCTCAACCTTAGCCTGTCAGAGGATATTATGATTCAGATAAACGGATTAAAAAAACAATTTGGGAAACTGGAGGTTTTGAAGGGGATTGACCTCACCCTCAATACCGGCAATGTTACCGCAATTGTTGGCCACAACGGCTCCGGGAAGACGACGCTTATTAAAGCCATTCTCGGACTGGTGAGAGCAGATAGCGGGGAAATTTCCGTTGATGGCACCCGGGTGAACGGTGACGTCCGCTACAAAAACGAAATCGGCTACATGCCGCAGATCGCCCGCTTTCCGGAGAATCTCACCGTTGCGGAAATTCTCACGCTCATCAAGGATTTACGGGAACAGGAAAGTGCCATCGACGAGTTCCTTTATGAAGCCTTCGACCTGGAAAAAGAAGCTCACAAACCATTGCGCACCCTTTCCGGCGGCACCCGCCAAAAAGTCAGTGCAGTGATCGCTTTTCTCTTTCAGCCGAAAATTCTTATTCTTGATGAGCCGACCGCCGGGCTGGACCCGCTCTCCAGCAGCATTCTGCAGGACAAAATTTTAGAGGAACGGCGCAACGGCAAAACTATCATCCTCACTTCGCATATTATGAGTGAAATCGAAACGCTGGCCGATGAACTGGTTTATTTACAGGACGGGGAAATTTTCTACAACGGCCAGTTGAAAAACATGTTGAAGAGTACCGGGGAAAAGAAGCTGGAACGGGCCATTGCTCGCCTAATTGAAGGAGCCGCCGCATGAAAGCGCTAACAAAAATAATCAAATACGAATTGCAAAATATTCTGCGCAGCAAATGGATTCTTATCTACACCCTGTTCTTTTTTTTGCTGACCGACAGCCTATTCCGTTTCGGCGGTAGCAGCGGGAAAGTTGTCCTCAGCCTGATGAATGTTATTCTCTTAATTATCCCGCTGGTAAGCGTGGTGTTTGGGGTAATGTATCTTTACAACTCCCGGGAATATATCGAGCTAATGCTTTCCCAACCATTGAAGCGCCGCTCGCTTTTTCTCGGTCTCTACATCGGCTTGACACTGCCCCTGACGCTGGGATTTCTGGTTGGCAGCGGCCTGCCGTTCCTTATTCATGGCGTGGATATCGTTGCTAATCAGTCGATCGTTTTTATGCTCTTGCTCTCCGGCATCTTCCTGACGATTATCTTTGTTGCACTGGCGTTTCTGATCTCTACCGTGCACGAAGACCGGGTGAAAGGGCTGGGGAGCGCTATCATCAGTTGGCTGCTATTTGCAATCATCTATGACGGCCTTATTCTGATGATCACCTATATGTTTATCGACTATCCCCTGGAGAAACCGGTGATTGCATTAACATTGCTTAACCCGATCGACCTGGCGCGTATTCTCATCATGCTCAAGCTGGACATTGCCGCCCTGATGGGCTATACCGGCGCGGTCTTCGAAAAATTCTTCGCTGGTTCCCTGGGATTGCTTATCTCTTTTCTCAGTTTAATACTTTGGTCTACCCTACCTATCTGGATTGGCAGCCGAATGTTTGAACGTAAGGATTTTTAGACGATAAAAAATTTTATCATAGTGGCGTATCTTCCGAACAGGCAGGGGTTTCGCTCTGACAACCGAAGTCCCTATTTCTCCATTTAGCCTCACACTACAGCTTTTCCCTTTTATTCGAATTACCCAAGTATTCTATATACTATCCTTATTCATCCTTCGACAAGCTCAGGGTGAA
>JAUIFT010000189.1 GCA_030430345.1 Calditrichia bacterium
ACCCTCCTTCGGAGGTCTCTTTATATTTCAGATTCATATCCTGCGCGATTTCCCACATCGATTTGATCACGGAATCCAGCGTTACCTTCGCATCGGCCGGATCGCTCTCCAGGGCAATATTCGCCGCTGTAATTGCTTTTACTGCGCCCATCGAATTTCGTTCAATACAGGGAATTTGCACCAGGCCGCCCACCGGGTCGCAGGTAAGTCCAAGGTGATGTTCCATGGCGATCTCCGCGGCCATTAACACCTGCTCGACGTTGCCACCAAGGCATTCGGTGAGTGCGGCGGCAGCCATCGCGGAAGAAACGCCGATTTCCGCCTGGCAGCCACCTAATGCCGCAGAAATCGTCGCTCCTTTTTTGAAGAGGCTGCCTAACTCTCCCGCAACTAGCAAAAAACGAATGACATCTTCCTCCTTCGAGTTTTCACAAAAGCAGAGGTAGTAGAGCAATACCGCGGGTATGACGCCGGCGGAACCATTGGTGGGTGCGGTTACTACGCGACCGAAGGCAGCATTCTCTTCGTTGACGGCAATCGCAAAACAGCTGACCCATTTCAAAACCTGATGAAACGTCGGATTGATATTGCGAATGCTGTTCAGCCATTCTGATGGACTGCTCTTTTCCCGGTTTCCGGAAAGTTTATAATTCAGCCCCCAGGCCCGGCGGCGCACGCTTAAGCCGCCCGGTAGTAAGCCTTCGGTGTGGCATCCCCGGTAAGCGCAGTCGAGCATGGTTCGCCAGATGTTGATTAAAGCTGCGTCCGTTGCCTGCGGGGAGCGCCAGGATTTTTCATTTTCATAGACGACTTTCCAAACCGGTGCATTAAGGGAATGGCAATATTCAAGGAGCTGTGCGGCCTTATGAATTGGATATGGCAATTCTACCGGATTGCTGACCAGGGGTTCATCCTCCTGCACAACAAATCCGCCTCCGATTGAATAATACGTCAATACCAGCGGCGCTGCGTTGTGGAAGTGATAAGTAAAACGCAAGCCATTGGGGTGGAAAGGAAGCGATTCATCCCAATTATAACGAAGATCTGTGTTGGTATCGAAGGGGAGCAATTTTTCGCCATTCAGCAGCAACTGCTTGCCGCCCCGCACTTTATTCGCTTTTGCAAACAGGGTAGTAGTATCGACATCGACCGGATTTTCTCCCAGCAAACCGAGAACAATGGCTAAGCCGGTGCCATGTCCCTTGCCGGTTTTGGCCAGGGAGCCATAGAGGTCGACAAACAGATCGTTAACACTATCGAACAATTGCCGCTTTTTTAGTTCTGCAATGCTTTTTAAGGCTGCTTTCCAGGGGCCGACAGTGTGCGAACTGGATGGCCCAACCCCGATTTTGAATATATCTAAAACGCTGATTTGTTCCATTCTCTACTTCCCGCTTATGCTTTCATCTCACGAAGATTTATCATTGCCCGCTCTCAGTACTGCCATTATAAAACCTTAAATTACATAGAAGGAATCAGATTTCAAATATTGATGAAAATTTTGACTCAAACGGCTGAAGTTTTAGTTAAATTATGTTTCAAATGAAAACGCGCAAATATGAAATTCTGGAAAAGTTTATCGCTGCGAAAAGCGGGCGAATGGAGGATTGTGAAGATCGTCTCCATATCAGCGCTCACTTTCTGGCAGTTATCGACGGGGCGACGGGGAAAACGCCTGATCGGTGGGATGGCGCGACTGCCGGACAAAAAGCCACTGAAATTATAGATGCTGCATTTGCGAAATTACCAGCCGGCGCGACTGCCGCGGAGGCAGTAAATGCAATCAACCGGGACATCCGGCGATGTTATCAGGAAAGTGGTTTTCTGGAGAGGGCCAAGGAGCAACCCATTCACCGTTTAACCGCCTGTTTTGCCGCAGTCAGCATTCAACGGCGGGAGCTCTGGATGGTTGGTGATTGTCAGGCATTGTTAGGAGCGGAACATATACATTTTCCAAAGATAATTGATAAAATCGCCGCCGCCGCGCGAGCCGTGGTGCTGCAAAATGCCCGGACAAAAGGTGTTTCAGAAAGAGCGTTTCGGGAAAATGATCCCGGCAGAAGGTTTATTTTGCCTTTGCTGAAAGCGCAGGCTATGTTACAAAACAATCCTGCTGCCGGGGTGTTCGGCTATGCGGTTATTGATGGTTTTCCGTTGATCTCAAATGGGGTAAAAGTGTTCGGTATTCCGGAGGACACCGCAACAGTTGTTCTCGCATCGGATGGCTATCCGCAACTAAAACCTGACCTGGCAGCATCGGAGGCATCCCTCGGAAAAATTTTAGCGGAAGACCCGCTGTTTTATAACGTTCATTTTGAGACAAAGGGAAAGCTTGCAACCAATATTTCCTATGATGACCGTAGTCTTTTGAAAATTCGTTTAAAAGCAGAAATAAAGGATCGCACTAATGGCCGTTGACCCGATGTCTAACCGGAAGAAAATTCGCGGTTGGAAAAAACAAATTCGTAAGATTGCCCAATGGCAGCAGATAAATCATGCGCCTAACCTGGATTGGTTTGCCTCTCATCATGAATGCTATGTGAAGTTCTGGATCGATCCCTGGTATCGTCTGGCAAAGCGTAATCCACCAGCCTGGTACCAGCGGAAAATGATCGCTGCGATGGCCGGTCTGGCAAAAAGCTGGACAGCGGCTTTTCAGGCGGCGAAAATACCGTTTACTGTGAGAATTTACCTCCATGATCCCTGGTTTATGAGTTCCCAAATGGTGTTTAGCCGGCCGGAAAACGCGCTGCTTTACCCGGAGGATCCGCAACAGCGAAAATTCCCACGGGAAAAGTTTGCCGGTGGATCAAACCTGTTGGAGGATTTTGAATGGCGGCTTCATATCGATGAATATATGTCTTTCGAAGAAATGGATGCGCTGTCTCCCGAGGAAATCGAACGGCTCAAAAAACAGGCCTATACTGTTGAAAAAATTTCCAGCGGAGACACTTGTTATCATGTGCGCAGCGGCGATGTTTGGGTTGGTACCTGGACGGGTAGTTGGAAATGAGTCTGCTAATATTAGCCAGGCATGCCAATCCGGAAATCGTCAACGGGGTGTCTTCAACTCGCTGGCGACTGTCCGCAGCCGGCAAAGCAAATGCCCGGAAAATGGCTGAGGCCCTTTTACAATATACTCCTGCTCAAATTGTATCCAGCGAAGAAAGAAAAGCACTGGAAACGGCGGAAATAATTGCGGCAGTTGCCGGAGGCGCTGTGTCCACAGCTGCCGGTTTGCAGGAACAGGAAAGAGGCGTCTGGCCATTGATGCGCCGGGAGGCATTCCGGGCAAGGGTGATTGATATTCTTCAGCAGCCAACCAGGGCATTATACGGATCGGAATCTGCCGAAGCAGCGCAAAAACGCTTTGTTGAAACCGTGCAGGCCCTTCTTCGCCGCCAGAAGGATGGCAACCTGATCATCGTTACTCATGGCACAGTAATGTCCCTGTTTGTTGCAGCTTTTAATGCGCTTTCTGCCAAAGCGTTTTGGGAAAAGATGGGATTACCGGCTTATGTTGTGCTTAGCCTGCCGGATTTTCAGGTGATTTCCTCGATCAATATCGCTGTGAATTAAGAAAAAATATTTTGAAAATCAGCCATCTCGCAAATTACTATTCCGGGAAATTGCTATTTTTCCTGGGAAGTAATGATCTTATCAATTAACGCTCCGGTTTTCCGCTACACACCGATAGATCGCTATCCGTGACCGTTCTTCCAAGATAAGTCGTGTTATAGCGTTAAGTCGCTCTTATAAATTCTGTTTTAGCAAATTTCCACAGGAAAACGTGGCCTGCCGCTCGTCTCTTTTTGCGGCGAAAGATATAGCAAAAGGAATTGTGCCTTGTATATGGTTTCACCGATACGCATTCTTTACATCGACGATTACCAGCCGGATCAAAAGTTGATTCGGGACACCCTCGCTGCGTCATCATTAAACTACCAGGTAACCGCGGCCATGAATGAGGATGATTTTGTCCGTCTAACCAGGGAAAATCATTATGATTTGGTGATTAGCGAATTGAATGTGCTGGCGCATGATGACCTGGAAATCATTCCGTTTATTCAAAAACATTGCAAAGAATCTCCCATCATTATTCTTACCGGCAGCGGTTCCGAAGAAATTGCCGCCAATGCCTTTAAAAATGGCGCCGCCGATTATATCATCAAAGCATTGCCAAATATCAAAGCACTGCCGGTGGCATTGCAGGAGGTGCTGAAAAAGCATAGTACGAATAGCCGCGATATGATGCAGCATAACAACGAGCGCGGCTATCAGCGCCTGGTAGAAGGTGCGCCGGATGCGATTATTGTCCATCAGGAGGGACAAATCGTTTACAGTAATCCTCCCGGCCTGAGATTAATTGGCGCTACGGATATTCGGGAAGTAACCGGGCAATCGGTGCTCCGCTTCCTGCCGGAACGGCCGCGCCGGGCTGCGACCCGTTGGCTGCGCAATGTGGAGCGGCATAATTCACCCGGCAGTATTAGTGGCATCAAGCTGCTTCGCCCGGATGGTGATAGCCTCTATGTTGATATTGTAGCGACGCCATTTCTCTATGGGAAAAAAAATGCGGTGCAGATTGTCATTCGAAATGTGACCAGCCAAAAACGGCGGGAACAACGGCTGGCGGCACTGAATGACTGTTTTCTTAATTTTGGTAAGGAGCCGGACGAAAATATCAAGCAGCTGGTGGCGACCTGTGGTTCGTTGCTGAATGCTGCCCGGGTAATTTACCGGCGGCTTGCTGATGACTTTGTTCATGCCTCCGGCCCCTGGCATTCCCCGGTCAGTAGCGACGAGGAAAATAAAGGGGAAGGATATATTTGTTATGAAAGTTTCCGGACACCCGGTGATCGCCCGGTAATTATTCGCCACCTGCAATCCACTGCCTACCTGAAAAGCGATCCGAACGTCCAGCAGTATAATTTGCAAACCTTTGCCGGCATCGCTGTGAAGTGGAATCAGCAAGTGATTGGCGCCTTAAGCCTGGTTTTTTGTGATGACATCACCTTAAGTGAAGATGATTTGCGCCTGATGAACATTATTGCTGTCGCGATCGGGGTAGAAGAAGAGCGGCAGCAGGCCCAGGAAGTGCTCGATGAAAGCCAGGAGCGATTTCGCTTATTGGTGAACAGCAGCTTCGACGGCGTATTTATTCATCAAAACGGAATCATTGTTGAGGCGAACCAGGCGTTTTTTAACATGACCGGCGGCACCCGGGAAAAAATTATTAATCGCCCGATTATTCGCTTTGTCGCCCCGGAAACCCGTCAGATAATGCTGGATAACATCGATGGAAATAATAAGGATGTTTACGAGGTTGTCGGGATGGACCTCGACGGGAATAAATTCCCGATGGAAATTGTCGGGCGGAATTGCCTGTATCGCGGTCAGCCGGCACAAATCGTTGCGGTGCATGACATCAGCGAACGTATCCGTTCCGAGGTGGAGTTACAGGAACAGCTCGCTTTTTCCAAAGCGATGAACAAGATTGCCGCGGTGATCATTTCCGAAAATCGCTCTGAAAATATTCTCGAAAAAACAGCGACGATCGTCGGGGAAACGCTGAAGCTCGACCGTTCGTTGATTTATCATTTTTCCTTTATGCGGGAAACGGAAAGTTTGTGCGAGTGGATTAATCCGTTGCATCCGGGCATTCAGCCGACCCGCAATATTTTTGATTTGAAGCAGCTGCCGAAAACTATGAACCATATTATGGCAACGCAAATGCCCTTCGAAAGCCACACGGACGATGTGCACGAAAAGCTGCTTCAGGATAAAGCCGGGGATTTGCTTCATCAGCAAATGGATATCGACAGTCTGCTCTGGTATCCGTTTGCTTTCAGCGACGAAGGATTTTATCTGCTAATCTGTAACCAGGTTTGTTTCCGGCGGAAATGGCGGGAAAAAGAGCTGGAATTTCTCGATGCCGCTGCCCGTCAGGTGAGCATCGCCATGATGAAATCGTCCCTGCTTTCCGAACAGAAGATGCTGGAGCAGCAGCTGTTTCAATCGCGCAAAATGGAGTCAATCGGTACCCTCGCCGGCGGTATCGCCCACGATTTCAACAATATACTTGCCGCAATCATTGGCTACAGCGAAGTAACGCTGAACATGCTCCCGGAAGCTGGCGTTTCCTATGCCAATCTAAAACAGATTTACACTGCCGCCCAGCGGGGGAAAAGCATGGT
>JAUIFT010000190.1 GCA_030430345.1 Calditrichia bacterium
AGATCGTAAAGACCAGGCGCATCGGACCCCATCAAGACAATTTTGTCCTTAAAGATACTCAGGGCATTGGATTGGGCCTGGGTTTCATAAATTTCGTTCAATAGCGAATAGAAAGAAATATAACGGTAAGTTTGATAGGGACCGAGGTAATGGATCAACATCCGGCCTTTGTTATCGACGGGAATCTTGACGGTTTCACCATTTCTCCGCAGTACATCGACGGTGCCATTATCGCTGTCATAGTTGATTTCCTGCGCGTTCAAATGCTGCAGGATGATTCCAAATGCAAAAGTCGGGTAGATATTTTCGTTGAAACGGATGAAGAGTGAGATGCGCCGGATGATATCATCATCGTCGGGCAACAGATTGACGGCACCGATGCCGCTGCCGGCGTTCATCAATGCGGGGAAGTTCGGTTCAAATCGTTCGAAAGCGGGAATGCGATAATTCAGATCATTGATGCGCTTGATAAACCGCGGTACTTCCAGCCCTTCCGGCTCGGCAGCCATCGGATCCAGAAAACTGTTTGGATCGGACTGCGTCATAACCATCGCGTTGAAGACATCTTCATAAGAACGCACGGCTGCGACAAAACGCTCATCTTCAGCGGGAAAACGTTTGCTTTTATCGAAGAGGATATCCATCCCGACGATGCCGGCATCAGCTTCTTTGAGGATGTCCAGTGCCTTTGCCCACTCCGTGCGGGACCATTGATAAAAAGAGCCGAGCTCATTCAGGCTGCGGCCATCAACGGAGACAATGACAACGTCCAGACTGTCCCGGTTAAAATTGCCATTGGTAGTATAATTGGGATATTTAGCGGGTTCAATAAGCTTACGAACGCGCCAATCATAGGATGCGGCTTCGAAGCGATATAAAAATCCCTTCGAAATTCCCACGGTGAACAGGAAGAAAATTATTGTTCCTGCGATAATTCCGGAGAAAATTCCGCGTGATAATCTCCCGGACCATCTTTGTAGCATAGAAGCCTCTTATCGAGCGTGATCAAACGTAATCATCAGTTCCATCAAACAATCAATGTCTTCTTCCGTGTTGTAAAAATGCGGCGCGACCCGTATAAATCCATTTCTAACGGACACATGTACGCCTTTGTCTTTCAAATATACCGCCAGTGCTTCTGCATTGCTGTGATGAAAGCTAACAATGCCAGCCCGATATTTTCTCTCCAGCGGTGTGTATATATAATACTCATGTTCTTGTAAACGATCAATAAGGTAATCTGTTAAACGGTAAATTGTCTCTTCAATATTTTTCAGTCCCGCCTCAAGGAACATTTCCAAAGAGGCAATCGCACCGGCAATACCGGCCACATTTACCATTCCCGGCTCAAAGCGCTCGGCAGTTGGCAAATATTTCAGCTTATAATCGAAGAATTCCCAGGAATCATCCACCGACAGCCAGCCGGGCGCCATTGGGTCGATATCGTCAAAAATGCGCGGGGCAATATACATAAAAGCGGTGCCTAAAGGCCACATCAACCATTTTTGACCACCGCAGGACAAGAAGTCGATCATGCAATCTTCCACATCAATTTGCACGGCACCGATTCCCTGAATGCCATCCACACAAAAAATGATATCATTTTCCCGGCAAAGCTGGCCGATTTTTTTCAGTTCGCATTTAAATCCATTCAGAAACTGAACATAACTGATCGAAAGCACGCGGGTTTCCGGGCGGATTTGCGCGGCGATATCCGCCAGCTCAATTCGGCCATTGCGATGCTTTACATAGTCGATCGCCACTCCCTGCGATTCCAGATGGAGGAACGGATAGATATTCGAAGGAAATTCGAAGTCGTTTAATAAAACCCGGTCTCCAGCCTGCCAGGAAACTCCCCGGGTGAGCCAGTTTAATCCCATAGATGTATTTTCCGTAAAAGCGACATAATCCGGATTTACATTTATCAGCTGCCCGATCAATTGCTTGAAGCGCGCTTTATCCTCGGGCATATTCGGCCAATATTCAACGTTCTCATAAGTACGATTGAATTGATAGCGCTGAATTGCCTGCAAAGAACGATTATGTAAAGGAGATAATGCGGCGTGGTTTAAATACACACGGGATTCCGTATGCGGAAAATAGGTGCGATAGGTACTAAGATTTTTTTGGAGTGTCGGTCTTTTGCTGTCAATCATAACATTTTCCATACTAGCCTGCTAACGGTAGAATTGCGATTACAGCGAGATTTATCTCTGACAAATAGCTCGGATAGAAAAATTCTGGCATGCATTCAGGGAGATGCCGACCTCCTGTCGATCGCTGACGCCGGCCGGAAACCGGGCTGCGATCCCCTACTCCAAAAAATATTAAATGCCAATCCTTCAATTCTAGTTTGTTGTCAAAACAAACCCGCTTCTTTATTTCCCAAGGGGATAAATATAACCGGACCGGAATAACCTGGTTTGTGTATCGTCACTGAACTTAAAAAACAAGTTTTTATTTTTTCCGTGTTTATCAGCGGCAAATGCAGAAAAAACAGCTATTTTCAGAATAATCCCCTTCATTTGAAGGGGAAAATCAAACGTTCAAAAATTAGCCGGGATTGGCCCGGCGGAGGATTATATGTTCTCGATTTCCTCTTCCTGAAGGATATTGCCAATATTCGCATTCATTTCCTTCATAATTCGTTCGGCCTGGCGTGCTGAATAAAAACTGATCTCGTGCAGCATCAGTTCCGGAGGAAGGGCCGATTTTTGCCAGCGCCAATGAAGGCCATCCTGTCCCCTGGCAACCTGCTTCAGGCGGGAATTTCCCCGGCCGATCAATTGGGCAATATTCACATGTACCGGCTTATCATCGATCGTTACGGTTACCACAACATAATCTTCCTGAAATTTACGCGGTTCGAAAGAGACCGGATGATCGCAAAAAGACTCGAAGAGGAAGTAGATATGCAATGCAAAGATCCACACCGGGTAAGCTGCCTCCAGATCTTCCTGGTGAAATGGGGGAATCTGATTTTTCTTTTTACGTTCGTTGTAGATCAAATTCCACAAGTCGGCCGGGTTGGGGATTTTATTGTGAATGGCGACCTGGCTAATAAAAATTTCCAGGGCATAGGCCGGTAATTTATCGCAAGTAAGATCTTCGATGTCCGAGTGAGCTAAGTTCAGGTTTTCTACATGATCGATAAATTCCTGATAACCGAATTCGCAAATGGCCAGCCAATTCTTCTTTTTCCCAATGCTGCGGAGATAGTTAAAAAGGACAATGGGATTTTCATGGGTTTGCAATACCTGCTGCACCAATTGGCGCCAGGTGTCCAGACGATCGTGCACAATGAAATAGTTCTCCAACACGTTACGCACTTCCACATCGGTGGAATCCTGCAAGAACAAAAGGCGGAATTGCTCTGCACTCTCTTCTAAAAGTCCCATCTGCAATTGCAGAAAAGCGGAGCGTTTCCGCCAATAATAATCTTCCGGATGTTTTTCAAGAATCTTGCTAACTTCCAGCAGTGCTTCCGAAAAATTTTCCCGCTGAATCAAAAAGTCGATATCAATTTCGTAATGATCATTTTCGTTAAGTTCCGCAACGCCGGGCACGGATAAAAGCAGTATTTGATAGACCTCGGCGGGTTTCTTTTTCCCGCTTTGATTGGATAGTCTCAGGTAGGCTTTTACCAGATTTTTATTCCCGGGATCGTTCATGATGGCATCGCGCATCTTATTGAATGCGCCGGGGTTATTACCAGTTTGCAGCAGTGCCTCAGCCTCATATTCAGCAAATAAATACGGCTCATTGGTTAAGCCCTGGTATTTTTCGATGAGCTTCAGCACCAGGGATGTATCCTGAAATCCCATTAACAAGGGGATCAGGCGATTGAGGATATAAATATCTTTCGGAGACTTTTTCAGGGCGGAATTATAGTCGTAGATAGCACGCGTCAAGTTGCCATTGTCTTCATGGATTTTTCCACGCATAAAGTAAGGGAAATTTAAACCGGAGTTGTGCTTGATTAACTTGTTGGCAACATCCATCGCTTTGCCGGGCATGTCCAGTTTAACATATAGGTTAACCAGCCGGCTCAACAAAAACGGATGATTGGGCAATTTTTCCAATGCGACCAGTAAGGTATCTTCAGCTTTTCGATATAGCTGTGATTCCTGAAATTCTTTAGATAACGCCAAATAGGTTCTGGCAATTTCCATCATGGGGACTTGCTTAACGATTGATTCCATTCCTAACTATTCCCTTATATTTCTAATTCCCTGAAATATCTGTAATGAGATATCACCTCTCCAAATGAGGATGAAGCTCTGAATATTTTTTGATATAGACCGAAAGCGGTTGGTGAGTCATAAATCAGAACATATTGCCTGCTGGACAGACAGTTTAATTGATTGCCCTAATTTATGCGATAATAGCGGAGTATATTTGATGATTTCCCCAAAAACAGATATGCGAAAAAAAACTTTCCGGAGAACATTCAGCTTCCCGCTGAAAAATCATCTCCGATTATTTTCAGAAATTTACCATAGCTGGGCGAGGGTCCAAAGACAGGGTGATACAAATATGATCGAGTCAAACCGGTCCAAAAAACCACCATGCCCCGGCAGCAATGCGGAGGTATCCTTGACCCCGGCATCACGCTTAAAACGGGATTCTACCAGGTCTCCCAGTTGCCCAACAGTGCCGACGATAGCACCGGAAACGGCCGCAAATTCCAGAGACATTTCCGGCAAAAACAATTTGCCAAACCCAACAAAACTAAGCACGCCAAAAATAAATCCCCACGCAGCGCCCTCAATTGTTTTATTCGGGCTGACATTGGGGGCGAGCTTATGTTTCCCCATCAGGCGGCCGCCGAAATAGGCCGCGGTATCACAGACCCAAATGGCGGCGAACATTACTACAATAAACCAACCTCCCGCATGGGCATCTCCCCCACTGGCGGCGGGCTGCCAGCTTTCAAAATTCATCCGGAGCAAGAGCAATGAGGATAACAGCAGCGGTATATAGACAAAACCGCTAATAGTATAAACGGTGTTGGCACTGGCCATTTCTTTCGGAGGACGCAGGTGCCAGATCAGGAAAAACACGGTGGAAAGCAACACCATCATTTGCCAGTATTGGGGAAACAGAAAGGTTAGGGCAAGGAACAGTGAACCGGCAATAACTCCCGGTAGGCGATAGGCATATACATTTTTTTCTTCAAATATTTTATAGAATTCCCACAGCGCCAATACATTGACAATGACGACAAACGCAAGAAAAAAATATCCGCCCATATAACATATATAAACCAACAGTGGAATGCCCCACAACGCCACACTAATTCTTTTCATCAGATCTTTCACACGCACTCCTTCAACAGTCTACTGTTACCTCACACCAGTTAACCGCAGAATATACGCAATCAGGGGGAAAAAACCTCTGGACAATAATAATTCAGTTGCAATGGCAGTGAAAGGAAATCATCAACGGCTAATGCTATAATGCCAACCTGAATCTTTCCTGCGACTGTCTGGTGCTACTGCCACTAAACATGCTGGGAGCTAGTAATCAATTTTATGTACAGAGGATATAAATCAGGCAGGGCGCAACTGCTTAAAGACAGTATATATTTCTTCCAGAATCATTACGGTTTCTTCCCAGTCATCAATACTCATCGTCATGATAATCTTTAACACCTTTTCCTTTACACCGGGAATATCAAAGAATTTGACGGAATCCAGCAAGCGGGACATCAACTCTTTCAGGCCGTCTTTGTCTTCGCTGGATGCAAGTTTGATCAGATCGATATAAACCGTCTCAAAGCCGAGGATAAAATTCGCCCGCATCGTTTCGAATGGTTTCCCGGAAGTATAGGTGCTGATATCCCGCGGCAAAGTGGCCTCCGTAACCGCCTGTTTTTCTTGTTGATCCATCAACACATAATTCATTTTACGGAGTAATTCTAATCGCAAAAATGGCTTGGTGATAAAATCGTCCGCGCCGGCGCGGATAGCGCTTACCAGCGTAGCGGCATCGCTTTTACCGGTAACGATGATTACCGGAATTTCCCGGGTGCGTTCTTTTTCCCGCAGGTGCGTCAGGGCAGTCAATCCATCCATGTTGGGCATAATGACATCCAGAAAAATCAGGTTCGGGCAAACGGCCAGGGCAGTTTCCAGCGCGATTTCACCATCAGTGGCGATCATTATATTACATGGCGT
>JAUIFT010000191.1 GCA_030430345.1 Calditrichia bacterium
GTTAGCGATAAAAATATCATTATGCCAAAATCTAAAATATTAATTCAGAATACTCTTTTCAGACTTCCGATTTTTTTATATTCTTCATTTCAAAGCGCAATTATTGCAAAATATGCAAAAAATTAGCTATTATTTCAACATATAGTAAAAATGGAAATCAAAATGAAAAAAATTAAAACCAATACTAGCAGGGAATCCGCTTCACAACTGTCCGGTTCAAATATCGATCGCTTAGATTTTCATATTATGCAGCATTTGATTGAGGATGGCCGAAAATCGCTCACTGATATTGCCAAAGCCCTGGATATTTCCGTCGGCACAGCCCGCAATCGACTTTCCCGCCTATTGGAAGAAGAGGTATTTATGGTATTTGGGCAGGTTGATCCTAATCGGATCGGCTTTAATGCCTATGCGCAGATATTTATCGCCATCCGTCCGGTGAATCGCCTCGCAGACATCGCCGCGCAGATCGCCGCTTTTCCGGAAGTAAGCTTCGTTGCGCAAATTGCCGGAGAGTTTGATCTGGAGATCAACGTCATGTGCCGGGACAACAATCACCTCACCGCCCTGATGAATGAACGGCTTTATAAGATCGACGGGATTCATCAAACCAAAACCAATATGTATCTGCAAGTATTTAAAGTGGCGCAGCCGGATTTACAGCAGCTATTTCCAAACGAGAATAAAAAAGCAGAGTAACATACGGCCTCTACGGGAGAGAAAGAAAAGCGGATTAAAAACGTGGTTTCAGGCTTGAACTGTCCGATGTTGAATCAAAAATATACTCCGTAGTAAACATCATATTTCTATTGGTAAAATATATCCCTTTCCGTAGGTTGTTTATACCGTTCAGTAGCATTAATTGATGAGCGCGGCGCTTTATTGTATGGGTTATAATAAACAACAAGAAAGCGGCAACCATGATTCCCTGCTTCTTTATTTCCGATCTGCACGGGCAAATTGACCGTTACCGAAAACTTTTTTCGGCAATCAAAACCGAACGGCCGGCGGCAGTCTTTTTCGGCGGCGATCTTTTACCTTCCGGATTACATGCACTCACCGCCTCAACAATGGGCCGGCGGGATTTCATCAACGATTTTTTAGCGCTGGAATTTCTGAAGTTGCTGCAGGAATTGAAAGATGCCTATCCGCGCGTTTTGCTGATTCTAGGCAATGATGATCCGCGCTTTCAGGAAGCCGCCATTCTGGATGCTGGCGTAAAGGGCATCTGGCAGTATATCCACAACCGGAAAGTGAAACTGGGTAACTATGCGGTGTACGGCTATGCTTTTGTGCCGCCGTCGCCTTTTCAACTGAAAGATTGGGAGCGCTATGACGTTTCCCGTTTTATCGATCCGGGATGCATTTCACCGGAGGAAGGTTACCGCTCTTTGCCAGCGGCAGCGCATGAAATCCGCTATGCAACCATTGAAAGAGATTTGCAATTACTGGCGGGGAAAGACGATCTCGCGCGTGCGGTTTTGCTTTTCCACTCCCCGCCTTATCAAACCTGCCTGGACCGCGCAGCCCTTGATGGCAAAATGATTGATCATGCCCCGTTGGACGTCCACATTGGCAGCATTGCGATCAAGCGCTTTATTAAGAATCGCCAGCCATTGATCACCCTGCACGGACACGTTCACGAATCGGCACGGCTGACCGGCAGCTGGCGGGAACAGATCGGCAGGACCTGGGCCTTTTCCGCCGCCCACGACGGGCCGGAACTGGCGCTGGTCCGGTTTGACCTGGAAAACCCGGAAAAAGCCACCCGGCAGTTGATTTAGCGTGTGCTGCCTTAACGGCTTTTCAGTGCTTTCCCCATCGTCAGCGGACGGGCGGCATCGGTGGTGGCACCAATCTTAATCGCATAACTGGTGCGGTTTTTGATATCCTCGTCGGTAACGATATGAATATCCAGCAAACCATCGGTTTCCTGCCCGGTCCGTAAAAAATTGATTTGGCTGAGGCACAGGCTCCAACCATCCAACCATGCTAACATTTCCTTTTTTTGCGCGTCCGTACCCTGGAAGTGAATGAGAACGTCAATATCGCTGGCGGGGCCGGCGGTGGCGTTCTTCGTACTACCAAACAAGTAAAACCCTTTCACGCCAAAACGCCCCGGATCCATCCGGGCAGCGAGGCGTTCGACATTCCGCTGACGCCAGCGCCAATGATCGTCTGTTTTTTTCGGGTTTAGCGGCATCTCTTTTTGGAGGGTTTTAATAGCTATCGTCTCACTGGACTCCGCAAACATTCCCACGGCTTCTTCCCGCTCGCCGTTCATCAATACCTGCAGCACTAGCCCACCGGTTTCATGCCCGACATCAATCACCCGGATCGTATCGGATAAATGCGCAAATTCCGGCAGGAGGCTTTCCAGCGTATTGGCGGCATTGTTCAGAAAATCTTCATTGAAAACGCTTTCCGTATCATCCGGATAGAGTGGCAAATAACGAATTGATGCTTCTACCAAATCCTGAAAGAAATGCGTGCCGAAAGAGACATCAGGGAGATAGTCCTTATGCCGGCGAGCGATCTCGATTAACATGGCGGTATTATTAATCCCGGAATAGGTAACGCTAACGCCCAGCTTGATATCTCCCCTGCTCCCCCAGCGTCCGGGCCCCATCAGAATGAACTGCCGCTTGGGTAAAATTTGATTGAGTTTACTGACCGCCTTCCCTACAGCTAAAAGATCCGCGCGTTCGCTTAAATCACTATACTTTTGCGGATTTACATACACCACATGGGTAATTTCCGGCACGATGCCATTGGAAACATAACGATTCGCCGTAAAAAGAATTTTTTCCCGGGGAACATCATAAGGAATCGCCGCCGGCTGATACGCCTCGGCGTAACTTAATGGCCGGCATTGCAGCAGGTAAAAATCAACCCCGTCATGAGCGAATTCAATATCGACCGGCGTTTCGAATTTGTCCTGAAGAATTTTCAAAATTGAATGCATCTGTTCGATGAAACCGGTCCGGGTGATTAAACCATCAAAGGTGACAACCGGATATTCATTCTGAAAATCGACTCCCAATGGCGCCGGGAGGTGAATGCGATCCTGTTCCAGCACTGAAACCAGCTGAGTAATTAATGGATAATCTTCCCCGCATTCCTTGAGCAGATCATAAATATTCAGCGTTTCGAAATCATTGGTCTCAAGATTTATCACATCGATTTTCTTCGGCGAATAGCGTACCTTTTCATCAACCGTAACATTAACGCGCAGTTCCGGTTCACCGGGAGAAATCAGGATCGGATAATCATCGCTCAGGCGGTCCACTGCCCGGGTGCCGAGACCGGGCACCAGGCGGATCAGTCCATCTTCCCGTTTGATCCGGCGGGACCAGCGGAACTCATTATGGCTGAAGGCCACGCCGGCAAAAGCCGGCAGGTAATAACGCCCGATGCGCCGGCCAATTACTTCCTGTATGATAATCCCCATTTCTTCATGATAATCGACCATCCCCCGCTCCAGGCGGTATTCGATCGGGTCCGGCCCAAATGTCGAGGCATAAACTTCCGTGATCGCATCTATCAGGGCGGCCAGACGCACCTCCTTGCTACCCTGGTTGGCGATAAACAAACTTTTATACTTGCCGGCAAAGGCAGTGCCCATGCGGTCTTCCAGCAAACTGGAACTCCGGACAATTAACGGCACATCGCCGAAATCGTCCAGCGCGACCGACAAGCCTTTCACTATTTCCGGGGGCAGAGAGGAGTTCTTAAAGACATGAACGACGTAGGGATATTCCTGGCGCACCTGCCCGATATCCTTGTATTTCTGTTCGACAATTTCTTCCAAATTGTTGTAGTTTACAAATTTAAGAATGCCATCCGAGGTAAGATACCAGGATTTGGGGGTTTTTATCTGGCGCAGCAGTTCATTTTTGTCGGACATTTTTTTCAGTACCTGGGCCGCTAAAAAAAGGCCGGCGCTCTTCCCGCCCAATTTGCCGTGACTGCCAGCCGGAGAGATAATATGCTGAAGCAGGTTATAGAAGTCATCCACTTCAATAAAACTTTTTGCGATGTTTATGAATTGGGATTGATCGGTTAAGAGACGCCGTATCAAGGCCACCCGAAATCCTTTTTCCCGCGGGGTGGGCAGCTCCAATCCCTGCGGAGCCAGGTGGTGATAGCGTTCGATCGCCCCGGTAATGTCCACGAGGTTTGCGGCGGGATTTTCCAGAATATTCACCAGAAACGCCGAGCGATCCTCCTTAATCCATTTCTGGATGCTCTTCAGGGTTTCCGCCTCGCTGAGATGGGTGCCGGCAATTCGGAAAATGTCCTCGCTGATATTCAGAATATCCCGGGCGGCCTTTTTCTGATAGGGGCGGTTGGCCTCCTTCAACAATTCACTTTCCTCGTTCCGGTAGGCAGGATTAAAATCTTCCAGTAAATGTTCGGCGGCTTCGATGCCGCTCCAGCAAAGATAGTTGAGCATCTTCCGGGAAATGCGCATCAACAGCTTCGGATCGGTTCGTTTCAGCAGATCAACGATTACCAGCCAGTCGCCGTCGCGCTTTTGCGGAACGCTCTGCTCCTCAAATACTTTTTTCAGCTTTTCATGAAGGATACGGCGGCCAAGGCGTTCGGCAATGGTATTGATCAGCTTGCGTTCCTCCTTCAAAAAAGGGCCTTCATCAGCGGGAGGACGTTCTTCGCTATAATAAATATGCAGCGAGCCGGCTTTTTCCTCCTGAATAACAATATCAGCACTGAGCGCCCAGGGAGACTCGCGAAAATCCTCCGATTGATACTGCGTATCTCCCAAAATGATTTTTGCCTGGCAAATGTCCGGATATTGCCAGCCGGGCGGAATTACCGCAATAATGCCCCGGCAGATATCCCCGGCAGATGCTTCGGAGGCATTAAAAAGCTCTTCCACCTGATAAAGGCAGTTTAACTCCTTTGCTCTTTCCTTAAGTGCATGCACCAGATTGTCAACGGATTGATCTTTTTTCGGCATAACTTTTCCCGGGATAAGAATTGGATTTACGGTTCGATATCACCCTCCGGCAGCGCTATAATCTCACAGCTATCCGGGAGTGGCGACTTTATTTATGTTTTGCAGATAATCCCCCGCCCGCTTCTGCCGTCTACTTTAATTTTTAAGGGCTGGGAGAGGCGAATGTGCCGTGTAAAGCGGGTTTCCGACACCGCCGGCTGTTGCGCCAGCCAATCCCAGTCAATCTGGTAGCTGCCGGCGAAAGGCATTGAGAAATAAAACACCTGCAGACTGGTTAAATTGTGAAAAAAATGCGATCCCTGGCTCAAATCGACGTTCATCCGCTCTCCGGTCGCTTCGACGATTGCCTTCGCCCCGGAAATCTGTCCCCAGTTAACCGGAATGCCAAGCCAGGGATCTGAGCTGCCCCAGCGCCCAAATCCGATCAATAAATAGGGTAAATGATTGGCGACCAGCGTGGTATTGACCGCTTCCAGCTCCGCGGCAATGAGCGGCGTATACTTTGCCAGAAAACTGTCCGGTTTTACATAAACGACATCCCTAATCGTCTCCAGCGAGCCGTTTCCAAGCGCACTCTCGGAAGCAGCCAAAACATTCTCCCCGCCAAGCGCTTCCGTTGAGATCGCGACATGTTCGCTGGAAACGACCATCGGACGTACCTGCAGAAAGCCGAAACGATGGGGATGGAAGGTCATGGCAAATTCAATTTCCACCGGCGCCTCCAGGGCTTTTTCGCAGGCGGCAAGCAGCGAGCGAAGCAAATCATTCAAAGGCGGTTCGTTGAAGGTCAGCATCATGGCGAAGTTCAGAATACGCGGGCCATCCCGTCCGAGGCCGGGAACGATTCTGCCAGCATCCGGGTCCAGGGTGGAAGCGGTGTAACGCAAGGTGCCATCCTCCTCGGCGGTCTGAAGTTCCGATTTCAGTAAGTATTCGGTTTCTTTAATGGGATCGTAGGCCGAGGGCTTCCCCATATTAACCGCCCAGAATCTGGTCTGGGTCTGTTTCAACTGTTCCGCAAGGGAATTAAATGGAGGGCCGATTCTCGGATAGGTGGGAGAATAGGTCCAGGAGATGCCTCCATCAACGATGGTCTTTCCCAGTCCCAGGGCCAGATTCACCACCCCGTCCTGCGGTTGCGCGCGGCCGGTAGCGTAATAATTATACGACCGCGCCACTCCAGAAATATCC
>JAUIFT010000192.1 GCA_030430345.1 Calditrichia bacterium
ACGCACACCAGGCATAAACAAGAGCAAGAGCATACTGCCTTTCGGGGTGATTTTATAGATGCGCCCATCATTAAATGGAGCAACATAACGATTCCCTGCCGGATCGATGCTTCCGGGCTGAAAGGTGCCGTTGCCGGGATTATACGCCAGGGTTTTCTGCAATGCCGGATCAGCGGAAACAGTACTGACCGTGGTTTCCTGAGAATAAAGGGGAATGGTAAAAAAGCAGATAAATGAGATGAACAGAAATAGTCTGCGACAAATTTGTCCTGTATATGAATGTTGTGTTGTGAACATAGGAATATCCTTGCTGATGATTAAAAATTTACTGCTGAACTTTCGTAACAATTTCGTTCAGTATACTCCTGACTATTTCTGTTCAACCAACATTCAGAAGTAAAATAATCATCAGAAACCCGGAAAAACATCCCCTATGCAGGGTATTTTTTTCTGAAAAATATCCGAATTTTATTTAGTAGGATACCCTGTTTTGGGCAGACCGATCGGCGATCGTTTTCGTCATTGTGAATAAGCGATATTAAATACCAAAGCCGAGATAAGTAAACCATAACAGCATGGTAAAAGCGATTAAGGAAATTCTCGTTAATTGATCCATGGGGATCCTCTCTTAATGTTTACGCTGAATAAGAGTGGCTGGCGGGTTCTTAATTCTCAGAAAAAGCCGAATCATTTGAAATAAATCGAGATTGGGGTTCACCAATCGATAGGCTCAGGATAAATGGAGGTTTTAGGCTTTAATACTACTTTGTCACTTTAAAGAGAATAATTTAAAATAGTAAGAAAGCCTATGAAAAAAAGAGTTTAAGCATAGAAGGTTTAAGCGATTATGTCTTTGGATTAGGTTCGTATAGTATAACTAAACCGAAAATCAAAAAATCCATTCATTCTGAGCTTTGCGAAGAATGAAAGAGTGAAGAATGAAAGAGTAATGCGCAGGCTTCCCGGAATTCATCAGGCAATTATCTTGAAATTCAGTAAAAATCATTTCCCCTTTTCGGAAATATAATCCGCTACTTTATCTGCAAGCATGCTGAGCGGAATCGCGCCGGACTGGAGAATGAGGCGATGAAATTCTTTCGCATCGAAGCGATCCTTCAATTTCTTTTCTGCCTTCCTGCGCAGTTCGCTGATTTGCAGCTGTCCGATTTTATAGGAAAGCGCCTGACCGGGCATTGCGGTATAACGGTTTATTTCGAAAGTGGCATAGCCAAAGGCATGCCGGGAAAGTGCGTTACTGGTTTCCTGACGGTCCCAGCCCTTGTGATGTAAACCAGTATCAGCGATCAGGCGGGCGGCGCGCAGAAGCTGATAGGTGAGCATTCCGAAATACTGATGCGGATCGGTGTATAACCCGAGGTCTTCGCCAAGGGTTTCCGCATAAAGCCCCCAACCTTCGATAAAAGCGCCATAATATCCGAACCGGCGGAACCTGGGAAGATCATGCTGTTCCTGCGCGAGGGCAATCTGAAAGTGATGCCCCGGCAATGCTTCATGGAGAAAGAGGCTTTCCATTTGCGTCCGCGGGTATGCGGCGCGCCCGGAGTTGATATAGAAAACCCCGGGGCGACTGCCATCAGCGGTCGGATTCATGTAAAATGCCGCCGGGGAAACTGCTGCCAGGCTACGATCGACGGCACGAATCTCAAATGCTGCCTTTGGGGCCATATCAAAAATCGACGGTAGATGCTCCGCGACCACATTTTCGATACGCTTGAATTCTTCGAAAATCATATTCTCCCCGCCGCGAATCAGGAACGACGGATCGCTGCGCATCCGGAATAGATAGTCTGAGATACTTCCCCGATGTCCCAGTTTTTGCAGCGTTTGCTGCATTTCTTTTTCGATCTTTCGAAGCTCTTTCATGCCAAGATCAAAAATGTCATCCGGGGAAAGATCGGTCGTAGTGTAATAACGGACCAGATGTCGATACCAATCCTCGCCATCTGGTAGGGCGCGAATGGAAAGTGTTCCCCGGGCATGGGGAAGATATTCGTTGGATAAGTACCGATATAATTTCCGGTAAGCGGGCACCACGGCAGTCATGATCGTTTCTTTGTACTCCTTGATCAGGCGCATCTTGTCTTCCCAGCTTATTTCCCTGGGAAAATTACGCAGCGGCGCATAAAAACTGCTTTGAGCGGGATCGTCAACAACCTGGTTCCGCCAGGTGGATAATCCCTGGCGAATTAACGGCGCGGCCTGCACGACCTTCATTTCGATCCCGCGGTTCATGTTGGCGATCGCTGTATCTACCCAGGCGGGGAAGAGCGTTAGCCGCTGCCGGAAATCTTCGTAATCCTTCACATTACGAAATGGCTGCAAACTTTTACCGCTGCCCAGGCGGATAAGCAGCCCCGGGGTATCATTCATCGAGGTAATCGGCATCAGGTGCCCGGGGTATTTCATCGCAACCAGGTTTTGGGAGAGCTGGTCACTGAGCAATTCATAGCTCAATCGATCTTCACTGGAAAGCGTTTTACTATCGAATTTGTTGAGTGCCGTGAGATATTCCCGATAAAGATTACTTAACTTTTTTTGATGCGACTCGCTGATCTCAATGGTCATCTGGTCATTGAAGCGATAGTCTCCGATTGAGGTGGCATAGATTGGATTGAGTTGCAAATATGCTTCAAAATAATTGTCAAATAGCGCATGGAGAGCAGAGTTCTGCGCTGGCTGAGCAGCCAGGGACATTGTCAGGAGAAAAGACAGTAAGTAAAATGTGCGAATCATTATGTGCCTCTGGTTTCGGATCAACTTTGCATCCGCTTGTAAGTTGCTTGACGATTCTACCACGGGAAAAATGAAAAGTTGACTTACAATAGAGAGATTCTTGCGAAAGGCAATATAGGCTTGTGAGCTGCAAAAGACCGTGGCAGTAAAACCTATGCCTGCCTGGTGCCGCTATCTTTTTACACCAACGCACTCTCCTGCCCGGAATCGCCAATAAACAGGCAGGAAGAACCGGTATGTTCCGGCATTTTGCGCATATTGCGGAAAGAGGGGGTATTCGCTAAACCAAAGATGTTGATATCCGCCCGTGGCGCCTTGCCCAGGGCAGTGAAAAAATCGCCGGTAAGCACATGAAACTCGGTCACTGATGGCAGGCGGGCCTGGTCGCTCAAATGCTCAAGGAATTTCAGGAGATGCTTTTCCTCCGATTGATCTTTCGCCACGGTAATGAGATTAAGCTTGCCTTCCCAGTTTGACTGTATTTGCAGAGCAATTAGCATTGCCAGGTGCCAGTTCGGGCTGCCATCGCGTAACCAAAGATTGACATCTTTCTGAATGCCAAATGCCACGCGAGGATGCTGATAGAGGATAATCAGCCCCATCTGGTAACGCATGGCATGCTGGGTTAGCTGCTCCAGTATCCGGTCATTTTTACCGCGCTCTTCCATTTTCAGAAAAAGGGCATTGGGGCGTATCGTCGCATTTTTGAGGGTTTGAATAACCAGCTTGGTCCCGCGAATAAATTCATGCTCTTCAATGACCGTGGAGTGAACAAGAATATTTTGATTATTCAGGGGATCGAGTAATTCCCGGAGAGTCTCTTCATTTTCTTCAATATCTTTATCCATTACCGAGAAAGCGAATATACTGCCGGATGGTGCGGTAATACTGCGGATCAGCAGCAGCGAGCCACCCCAAACCGAGGGATCGTTGATGGGGATCAGCAAATCCGGTTTCCAGGAAATTTGGTGGCGGGGGAATTTTGCCGCCAGCCGGGAAGCACGCTCTGCCAGTACCAGGAACATGCCGCCGCGAATGTCTCCCCATTCGGATTCCAGCCCTTTGCGGGTCAGCCAGATGTATAGCAGGACGATGGTAATAAGGGCGATTACACTGAATACAGTGTTGATAAAAAACATCATAAAGAGACAGCTCGCCGCACCAAAAAATGCCACAAATCGCGGCACTTTGAAAGTCGGGCGGAAGCTGATGATTTTCATGCTTTGCTGAATAAAAACCACCAGATTGAGTGTGCCGTAAGTAATCAGGAAAAACATGGTGATCAGCGAAGCGAGTGCATTCAGGTTGCCGGGGATGATTGCCAGCATAATGATAATGCCGGTGAAAAATGTCGCGCTGCGCGGCTCATTGTTTGCGGATTTGGCGGCAAAAGTTTTGTGTAGCGGAACTGTTTTCTGCTCCGCCAGGGCTTGCAGCACCCGTGGCGCGCCAACCATACTCCCCAGCGCTGAAGAGAAAGTGGCCGCTAAGATGCCCATAATAACCAGGCTGTGCACCGCGGAATTATCGACCAATGCCATTTGGTTCTGCCGTAATTCTTCCGGAGAAATATAGTAGGCGGCGAAGTAGGCCAATCCAATGTAAACAACCAGGGTAACACCGATGGCGCTAAGAGTGCCGATAGGGATCGCCCGGCGGGGATCCCGTAAATCCCCGGACATGTTCGCCCCGGCCATAATCCCGGTTACCGCCGGGAAAAAGATTGCGAAGACATGCCAGAAATCAGCATCTTCGAATTGACCGACATAGTTCATTGTCGGCTGCGGTATAGACGGTGAAAAGAGAATTGATACGATGGACAGCCCGATGATTACCATAATAATGTATTGGATTTTGATGGCAAAATGTGCGCTGATGTAAGAAATTGTTAACAGCAGCATCCAGGTCATCAGGGAAACGACTGTGGGATCGTGTTCGGGAAAAATGCGCAGCCAGCCTTCGGTAAAGCCGATAATATACAAAGATGCGGAGAGGGTTTGGGAAATATAAAAAGGAATGCCAATGCTGCCGCCGGCTTCCAGGCCGAGCGATTTGGAAATGATCGAATAGGCTCCACCAGCGCCGATTTTGATATTCGTGGTAATTGAAGCCATGGAAAGGCCGGTGCAAATCGTGATGATTTTCGCCAGCAGGATAATCGCAACAGCTCCGATAAAGCCGGCATTACCAACCACCCAACCGAGGCGAAGATACATAATGACGCCGAGGATCGTCAGTACGTCAGGAACAAAAACCCCTCCGAATGTGCCGAATTTTCTCCCGGTGTCTTCCGGTTGCTCTGTAAAAAAACGATTTGTCTGGTTGCCGATATCCTTTAAGAAACTCACTATTCGCTCCAAGATTTCACTAACAGTCCGCTACTGCCATCGTTTACATTCGCTGTCGTCTGTGAGAAAGTATCACAAATAATAAAACGAAAATATTGCTTTCGGAAATGATTTCTGCGAAGCAGGTCATCTATTATGTTAAAAAGTTTTCCTTTTTGCGAAAAAAAGTACAATTTGCTATCTTTCGTTCTTATTTAAAGATGACGGAGAATCAAATGTATTTTTCTTTCAAACCTCTTCCGCTTTTTTTAATCTCCCTTTTCCTGCTTTTGGGCAGCAGTTGCCAGGAAAAGAAACCAATTGCGAAAATTCCTCCCGGCGCCCCACCGAAACTGGCAGTGGTCATCGTTGTTGATCAAATGCGTGGCGATCATCTCACGCGTTTTGCCGGGGTGTATAAGCATGGGTTGGCAAGCTTGCAAAAGGAAGGGGTCGTTTTTACCGATGCACATCAGGATCATTCCTACACGGTTACTGGTGTGGGGCATGCGACGATCTCCAGCGGCTGTTTTCCGGCGAAGAATGGCGTCGTCGGCAATAATTGGTATGAGCGAGCCATTAGCCGGGAAATCTACTGTGTAGAGGATACTAGCGCGCCGCTGCTGGATTACCCTGATCTGAAACCGGAGAAGGGACGCTCGCCGATAACGCTGCAGGTACCTGCCCTGGGCGACTGGCTGAAAGCGGCGAATCCCGCGAGTAAAGTGATTAGCGTGGCGCGAAAAGATCGGGGTGCTGTGCTGATGGGGGGACATAAACCGGATGGCGCATACTGGTATGATTCGAAAACCGGAAATTTACAAACCTCCCGCTACTATGGCGACGATTTGCCCGATTGGGTAAAAGCATTCAATAATTCCCGCCAGGTAGATCGTTACTATGAGAACGGTTGGCAGAAATTTTACGATGACGAATCGGTCTACTTTCTTGCCCGGGAAGATAGCTTTCATGCCGAAAAAATTCCGGAACTCGCTATCTTTCCGCATTCACTGAAAACGGAATCCGGAAAGCCGGACGAAGGCTATTACAAAGCGCTGGAAACAACGCCCTTTGGAGATAAACTG
>JAUIFT010000193.1 GCA_030430345.1 Calditrichia bacterium
CAGGGGCGCTCAAAATGATGATGGAATTTATGAACATTCGGCGTGATAAATACCCAGCTTAGTGGCCGGTCCAGCCACTCCGGCACGGCAATGTTCGCATGGGTAAAATAGGCAAAGAAAATGGTAACAATACGATAGAAAAGGTAATAGGCGATTGGCGCTCCGGTAAATAGAATGGTGACCAGCGCGAAGACTTCCCGCAGCAAGTAATCCCCCGGATGATGCCGGGTGCCAGTGGTGGCGTCCACTTTGGAGTCGCTATGATGCACCATGTGAAACTTCCACATCCAGGTAACTTTGTGGAGCAGGTAATGAACCACATATTGGGCCATAAAATCCAACAGCATCACGGCAATCAGTAACTCCGCCCAAATTGGCCAGTCGATCAGGTAAAGCAAGCCAAACTGATTCTGCTGGATCCAGAGAAAAACTCCCACCGTCAGCACTCCAAAAAGCAGATTGATGATCAGGCTAAATCCCAGGAAGATAAAATTGATACCGGCATGCCGCCATTTCCGGTAATTCAATTGAACAAGGGGAATGTTTCCTTCCAGAATCCAGCTGAAGGTCAAACATCCCATTACCCAAATAAATTTTTCCGCCGTCGATAATTGCTCGAAGAAATTAAGAAAAGCTTCCATTGTATTGACCTTGATGAAGTTATGAGTTCAGAATCATCGGAAAACACTGGTAAGATGTATATCGTTATCCCGATAATTTTTGCCGCTTGACTGGCAGAGTATAGGACGTAAAGATATGGATTTAATCAGAATAATTCAAATTGGAAAGTGCAGGAAAAATGAAAATTATATCGTTTCATTTACCAGGGACAAACAGTTTTGCCGGAGGGGTGCCATCCCCGCTTTCAATCATTTTTTCATACTGCAATCCCAGCTTTTCCAGTAATCCGATCGAGGCATCATTTTCCGGGGAAGTAATTGCAACGATCCTTTTCAGTCCCAGCGTTTCATAGCCGTATTTCAATACTGCGGAAGCGGACTCGAAAGCATATCCTTTACCGCGATGTTTTTCCAGGAAGGCATAGCCGACATCGACATCTGCCAGCCAGGGGCGTTTGATAAGGCCGCACATGCCAATGGGTGTATCATCATGTTTTAGTGCGATCCGAAACAGCCCGAAGCCGTATTGCCGGTAGCTATCCATCGGCCCTTTTTCCAGGTATTCCCGGGCGCCATCAATGTCGCGAACCCCTTTGTCTCCGATATGCGTCAGGAAGGCTGGCTCATTAACCAGCGCCATAATAAATTCACTATCCGCCAGGGTAAATTCGCTAACGGTTAACCGATCGGTTTCCAGGATATTCTTTTTCCCCATCGCCCAATTAACCCCGGTCTTTTCCCTTAAACTTTTGCAAAACATCATACCCTAAAATGCCAAAGGCGACACTGGCATTCAGAGAATGTTTTGCACCGTACATCGGCAATTCCACTGCCATATCTGCTAATGCCAACAGTTCATCATGGATTCCCCAAACCTCATTCCCGATTACCAGGCAGCAAGGGAATGGATACTGAGTATCCCAGTGGGGCTGACTTGCACTGGTGTGCTCCAAAGCGATAATCGGAATTCCCTGCGCTTTCAGGGCTTTGGCAGCCGCAGCGCCATCTTGATGATATTCCCAGGGCACCGTGTCCGTTGCGCCCAGGGCAGTTTTATCAATTTCCCGGCGCGGTGGTCTGCCGGTAATTCCGCAAAGCAGAAGTTTCTCTGCACGGATCGCATCGGCAGTGCGGAAAATTGCCCCGACGTTATAAAGGCTGCGAATATTATCCAGCAGTACGTAAATTGGAAAACGATCCGCGCTCCGGGCCGCATGTGGCCGCAAGCGCATTTCCCCAATTTCATTAATCGTCAACTTTTTCATCTTCAGGCAATTTTCTCTAAACGAGCAACGCTTTCAATGTGATAGGTATGAGGGAACATGTCCACCGGCTGCACTTCGGCAATATGATAAATTTGCGTCAACTCCGCCAAATCCCGGGCCATAGTTGCCGGATTACAGGAAACATAGACAATTTGCGGCGGTGCGACCTCCATCAGAGTTTTAACAACATCTTTATGCATCCCGGCACGCGGCGGATCACAAATAATCACATCCGGTGGGTCTTCGGCATATTTTCGCAAATTGAAGCGCAAATCCCCGGCAACAAATTCACAATTTTTAATGCCATTCAACTCTGCATTTCGATAGGCATCTTTTACGGCGCTTTCAACAATTTCAAAACCGGTGATTTTCCGGGCGTTTTCCGCGACAAAAATACCGATGCTGCCGGTGCCGCAATAAAGATCCCAGATATTTTTATCAGCGACATCAGCAAATTTTCTCACAACCTTGTAAAGATTCTCCCCCTGAATGCTATTGGTTTGAAAAAAGGAGTTCGGGGAAATCTCAAATTTGAATTTTTCCAATTGCTCTACCAACACTGCTTCCCCATGAATCAGATATTGCTCCTCCCCGGTGGCAACCTGGGCCACTCCGGAATTGATCGTATTGTAAATGCTGGAAACGAACGGAAATTCCGTGGTTAATTTTTCTACATATTTTGTCATTACATCATCAATGGTACGGGATGTTACCAGGTTAATCATCAGCTTTCCGGCAGCGAATGATTTCCGCAGCACCAGATGCCGCAGCACGCCATGGTGTTCCCGCTGATGATATACCGGCACGCCCGAGTCCCTAAAAAAAGCCTTGGAGAAACGCAGGATCTCATTCATCATCTCCGGCTGAATCCAGCACTTCTCGATATCAACAATTCGATCGAAATAGCGTGGCACATGCAGCCCGAGGGCAAAGTCCTTTTTGATCTCCGGATCACCCAATTCTTCCGGCAACAGCCAGCGATTGGCGGAAAATGAAAACTCCATTTTGTTACGGTAGCCAAATATTGCCGGGGCTGGTAAAACGTCGTGCAGTGCATCTGTGGTAACGCCGCCGATATGCGCCAATGCTTCTGCGACGTGCTGCTTCTTAAATGCCAGCTGCTGCGGATAATCGACATTCTGCCACTTACACCCGCCGCACCAGCCAAAATGCTTACAGGGCGCCTCCTGACGCAACTGAGAGGATTTGAGCAGCTCAAGCGGATAAGCTTCCGCATATTTTTGTTTCGCTTTCCGGATGCGGGCATTCACCCGGTCACCAGGCAAACTATTATCAACAAAAATGACATAATCATCCAAACGGGCAATGCCTTTCCCGCCGAATGCCACCTTTTCAATTTCCAGCTCCAGCTCCTGCTTGCGCTTCACTTTTTTTGCCATACTTTACAACCTTGCAGTAAAAATCAATTCCAAACCTTCCAGTTCCGGCTTAACGACGCAAACCCCGCCAATACAGACTTTCCCTTTTCGCCGTTGGCCGGCAAAGAGCGTTGCCTGTAGCCGTTCACCGGCAAAGGTAGCATCGATTTGCCCGCCAATCCAGTAATGATGCTTTTTTTTACTGGTAAGGTTGTCGTTCAGCGATTTTAAATCGGCAAACTGGTCGGTGCTGTGTTCTCCGAGAAATGAGATTCCCAATCCGGAAGAGAGTCCCAATTCCATTGTTAATAACTGATCATAATGCTGGCGCGCGGAAAGCGTCGTGGTTTCCGGAAATTTGGCATGCTGATGTTCGTAGATTATTTTCAAAGATTTGTAATTGCCAAAATCATAGGCAACGCTGGTAACCCAGTTAAGATACCGCCCGAGAATGTCTTCCTGCCGGCCGGCAGCCCATACCCATTCGCCTCCCTGAAAATCATCATGCTCATATATTGCGAAAACATCTTTGTAAAGCAGGAATCCGGCATCATTTTCGGTTCGGCTATAGCTGGTGGTCAAGACGCTATACTCCGACACCGGATAGCCGGCCTCAATTAAAAACCCCCGTTCGTTATTGGGATTCTGGATTAATTGCTGCCGATTCAACAATGTAAAGAGATGTTCCTGAAAAACGGTGGGCGGATTGTTTAGTAAGCCTTCTTCAAAACCGATATCCTGATAATTTCGATATTCCCCCAGCAGGCTCAATGCGCCCACAAACAAATTGGCGGATAAATATATTCCCTGCCCATCGTTACGATCAGTTGTTGCGTATTCTCCGTAAAATCCACCATTGCTTAAGTTCACTTCCGCAAAAGCGGCGGTACGATTACTGGCATTATCCGTTTGTGGCTGGGATTCTGTATGAAGAAATATTCCCCCTGCCCCGAAAGAATTAGAAGGTTTAATCTTCAATTCCCCGCCATACATCCAGGGGAGACGAACACCGCTGGCAGGTGTCTTTTTCTCTTGCTCATCGGGGCCCAGCCGTGCTTTCCGCGGCTCTCCGGCCAGTATTTCCAGATCTGCATACCGATGGTTAAATTCTGCTTTTGCGCCCCGTAAATTGCTATCCCAGCGCAACGTCCGGTTCTCAAAACTACGGAGCACCAATCCCCGCCCGAGCAGGCGCGCAGGTAAAAATTCCCCCTGCGGTATTCCGCGAACAGATGCTCAATGCCCGTGGACGTATCCTGGTTGGAAAAAAATGCCGGTGGCTCATGAACGCCCAAACGAACGCCGAGGCGGAAGTCATTTTTGCTGAGGAAAAGATCTGTCCAGCTTTCCAGAAAGCGTGATTCCGAAGTATCTGCAGTGGCGAATTCCAGGGAAGAATTCCCGGTTACTTCTACACCGTTACCCATCACCAGTCCCTGGGCGAATATTGTAACCGTGCAGAAAAGCAAAACGATTACCGTATTTGCAAAACCTATTCCAGGCTGGATTTTCACTATTGTCCCATTCCCGTTTCTGTCGATCTTCAGCTAGCGGCTCTCTTCCGTTTCCGGCTTACTTTCCAATAATGACAGGATATACTCTTCCAGTTTCTTCTCGTCTCCTTTTCGATAGCCAACATGGCGATAAACAATTTTGCCATTATTGTCGACCAGTATGGATAAAGGCGGGTAAGTGCCCTGATAGAGTTGAAATACTTCGCTGTTGGTGTCCAGCAATATAGTAAACGGATAGCGGTTTTTCTTCACAAATCCTTTTACCCGGCTGACCGTTTTCGGATCATCAATAGTAATGGAAAGTATTTTCAATCCCTGATCCTTGTATTTGTTATAGATCAGTTTCAGTTTCTTCATTTCCGCTTTGCAGGGAATACACCAGGTGGCCCAAAAATTGATCAGAACCGGTCCCTCACCGATATTTTCTGAAAGCCGAAAGGTATTTCCTTCCAGGTCCGGCAGGGAAAAATCATCTGCGGATTTTTCCTGGGCAATGCTCGAAAAACAAAGTAAGGTCAGTAACAGTATCATGACCGTTTTCATATATTTACTCCTTTTCTCAGGGATATATCGTCCAGGCAGCTTGTCCCACTTCTTTATTCGGCAACTGGATAAAAGCCACAACTTCCAGATGCTGGTCCATCCAACCGGGATCATTGAAAAATTCAAAATCAACAAACCGCACTTCCCCAGTGGCAAGGTTTAAGGCGGTGCCGTCAATATCGGGGGTAAATCCCCGAAAAACATCAAAGAAAAAAACCTGGCCATTTACGCCGGGTGGTTGGGCAAAATCAACTTCCCGCTCGATCAAGGCAATTTGCAGCGCTGCATTATCGAGGTTTTCAAGTGCTTCCACCCGCACCCGGCCACGGACGGTTTCCGGGGAAACATTATAGTCAAAAATTTCCAGAATACCTGCGGGCGGCAATGGCTTTCTTATCGTATATGCTTCTCTCAGGTTTGCGGAAAGATTAAAAGCGCCCATCGCTCTAACCCCGTCGACATAAATCGTTGGCGCGCCGCTGATATTGTAATATTGGATTCTGGCATCATTCTCCGCCTTTCGGGCTAAGTACATCGGATCCACCGGCGAGGGGAAAGACAAGCGAAACCCAAGACTTACCGTATTAAACACATCGGTTTCTGCCAGCACATTTTCGATGGTCGTATCTGCCTCGACACAAGGAATACAGCCGGTATTTGAAAAATGTTCAACGAGCACCGTTCGCTGTGGCGAGAGTGATTCAGTATAAATAACCGTGTCCCCAAGGCTTTCCTGAACCAGGATTGATTTAGGGGCATAATTACTTTTTCTAAACTGAATTTCATGCATACTATCATCAAGGATTAATTGTTGCGGTGTTAATCCTCGGGCGATACCATCA
>JAUIFT010000194.1 GCA_030430345.1 Calditrichia bacterium
GACTTGGCTATTGTTGAAAACCGGATCGAGCGCCTGAAAAAGCAGATGAAAAAAATCAAGGAAGACCATCATACAAAAGAACTTGCACTGCTGGAGCGTTGCCAGGCAACCCTCGAGGAGGAATCTCCATTGCGTGAACTGGATTTTAGCGACGACGAAAGAACCATGCTGCGCGGATACCAGTTCCTTTCACTGAAGCCGGTAGTTTTTGCTATTAACATTAATGAGACGGACATCTCCCGGGAGCAAGAAATTGCGGCGCAATTCCCGGCAAAAAAGAATGTAAAGATTCTCACTCTTTGTGCAAAAGCAGAGGAAGAAATTTCTCAACTGGCTGAAGAAGACCGGGAAATGTTTCTGGAAGAAATGGGCATTGTTGAACCGGCATTTCATAAACTGATTCGTATTTCCTACGACTTGCTTGGCCTCATCGCCTTCTTCACTGTTGGGGAAGACGAATGCCGGGCCTGGACCGTTCGCAGTGGTGCAGCGGCGCCAAAAGCTGCCGGGGTTATTCATAGCGATATGGAACGGGGATTTATTCGGGCGGAAGTGGTTTCCTATAGTGATTTTATGACGCACAAGTCACTAGCAAAATGTAAGGATAATGGGGTATTCCGTCTGGAAGGCAAAGGTTATGTCGTCAAGGATGGAGACATTATGTCGATTCGTTTTAACGTCTAGCAACAAAAAAGGGAAGTTTTCCGGAAACTTCCCTTCGAATCAGATAGAACACTTCCATTTTAAAAAGTTCGCTTTTTCCCTCTCGACATACATTCAGCATACACTTCGCTGTGGCGGTTATCGATGCGCATCATTTCCCGGTAATTATTTGCCCCCTGATCATAAGTAAACAATACGCAAAACTCCTTATGATGTGCATCCAAAAAACGTTTCAGGATTTTACTATTTGGACGGCGGCTGCTCATCTGCTTTAGGAGTTCTACTACCTTGCCGGAATAATCAACCGCTTTTTTATTATCCTGCTTTTCTTCAATATAAAACAGGCCTTCGTAGAAATAAAATAATGCATCCCGAAGAAAACTATGATCTGCATCCGTCATCAATTGTTGATCTTCCAGGCGGGTTTTCCATCCGGTCGCATACTGGCTAATCAGCCCTTCATCGGCGATATTTCGCGCCAGATCATAGTAGCGGGTCCCTCCTTTTAAGAGGTACGTATCCAGTTCTACCCCGAGCAGCATATAGATGTAATAATCCACAATGGAAAGCAGGGAATTAAAAATCGGGCGTTGATGATCCATGCTCTGCCCTTCGATATAGGGAAACTCACAAGCTTGATCCAAAAAGTTGCCGCCGGCTGCGGATTGCACCAGGAATTGCGCCCGGAAGATTTTTTCGGAGCCACGCGTTCGAACCGTAGTAACAACTATATTCATACGCACTTTCAGGCGCATTTCATCATATTCATCGGCCCATTGGTATGAGTTGACATAATCTTCCAGGCGGCGGGGAATTTCTGCCAGGATATTCTGATCCTGCGGCTGCAAGCGATCCGCCTGCAAGTTGCCCTGGAATTCAATCTGCTGCCCGAAAACCGGTATACTAAAAAGGAGAATTAAGAATGGAGCGTAAAAATATCTAAATACTGCCGGCATTGGAAAGCCTTTCATTAAGTTACTTCATCATTCAAAATGCAGATGCTAGTCAAAAAGGTAATATGATAAGCAGGCATTTTCAAGCGCTATTCACGGTACTATTGCATGTTTTTTCACAGGATAAGTTCCATTTACCGGAATCATTTTACCCTTTGCCTCCCCGAAATGATTTGTGTATAATAATAATTGGAAATAATATGACTGGAAAAATGAAGACATTCTTAACTGCACTAGCGGTTCTATTGATAGGCCTTTTAGTAATTGGCTGCGATAATTCCGAACAGGATGCAATTGAAAGCGAAGACGCCGAATTTAAAATTGCGCTGCAGGAAGTTAACCCCTTTCCAATCGTTTCCATGTATTTTGATGTAGAAGCAAACACCTCGCAGACTGCGCTGCAAATTTTCCGCCGGGAGCTCTCCGAACAACACTTGCAACCGACCGGTCCTGTCTTAATGATATTCCGCAGCAAAGACAATCCATCCCTGGAGATCGCCTCTCCGGTAGCAGAGAACACCATGGTAAAATCGCCATTATTTCTCGGCGAATGGCGCTATCCGGTTGTTTTTGAAGGGCAGCATCTTGATATAGATCCCTCAGTTCCTAATTTACATCAGGCATTAATTGAATTCGCCGAGGCCAATAAATTTCCTGATCATTCGACAATTGTCGTTCGTTTACTGGTCGATGAAAGTATTCCGGAGACTGGCAACACTTACGCTGCCGAACTTTGGATCCCGCTCCCCAGCGCTTCTCTCTTTTCCGACTAAAGCAGTATTCTCCCCTACCATCTTCTAATCTAAACCAGCAGACTTTTAAATTCCCAGGAATTGAAAGTCCTGTGAACGCTTTATGAGAGTTTCATCATGATGCCTATTTGTTTTCAAACCGAAAGGAGTGATCTATCAACTGGTTACAGAATAGTGGCCATCCCTTAAAAAACAAAAAGGCCGCGGGGAAACCCTCGCGGCCTTTTGCGTTAAGCCCATAAAGCCCTTAGGCAATCGTTACTGCATCTTCCAGATATACGTCCTGAATCGCATGAAGGAGGCTCGCACCTTCTTTCATGGGACGCTGGAATGCTTTACGTCCGGAGATCAATCCCATACCGCCGGCACGCTTGTTAATCACGGCAGTCTTAACCGCCTGCGCCAGGTCGTTATCGCCGGAAGCGCCACCGGAGTTGATCAATCCAGCCCGGCCCATGTAGCAATTAGCTACCTGGTAGCGGGTTAAGTCAATCGGATGATCGCTGCTTAATTTACTGTACATATTCGGGTGGGATTTTGCAAATTTTACCGCGGTAAATCCGCCATTGTTTTCAGCTTGTTTCTGTTTTACGATATCCGCTTCGATTGTCGCTGCCAGGTGGTTTGCCTGACCGGTAAGGTCCGCAGCAACATGATAATCCTTACCGTCTTTCTTGAAGGCGGAATTACGGGTATACGCCCAAAGGATCGTAACCAGACCAAGATCGTGCGCATGTTTAAATGCTTCGGAAATTTCCACGATCTGGCGGCTGCTTTCTTCGGAACCGAAGTAGATCGTTGCACCAACAGCGATTGCCCCCATTTCAAAAGCCTGATCGATATTGGCAAAAAGGATTTGATCGTATTTATTCGGGTAGGTCAATAATTCGTTGTGGTTGATTTTCAGGATAAAAGGAATCTTGTGGGCATATTTACGGCTAACCGCGCCAAGCACACCTAATGTGGAAGCAACGGCATTACATCCGCCTTCGATAGCCAGTTTTACAATATTTTCCGGGTCGAAGTAAATCGGGTTCGGGGCAAAGGAAGCACCAGCGGTGTGTTCAATACCCTGATCTACCGGTAAAATGGAAATATAACCGGAGCCGCCCATACGGCCATGATTGAAAAGCGTTTGCATATTTCTTAATACTGTCGGTGTCCGGTCGGTATCGGCCATTACGCGATCGATAAAATCCGGACCAGGGAGATGCAAATCATCGCTGGCAATTGTTTTACATTTATGATTCAGCAGACTATCCGCTTCACTCCCGAGTAATTCTGTAATCTTATTAATCATGATACTCCTCCTGCAATTTTAAAATAATTTAACATCCCGATCTCAGTTTTAATCTCAACACATCCCCTTTAATAAAACAAGTTTTAATTCTTGAAAAATGCCCTTGTTTTACAAGACCGGATTTTACATACTTTCTATATAAATTACAAAGAGAAATTAATGTTATTCCTCAGGATAATTCGCTCAATAATCTTTTTCAGTTTGACTTTCGAATTGCATTGCTTTAAATTTTATACCTTGAAATTAAGGGAATCAACTAAACATTTCCCACTTTCAAAGGTTGTTTGAATGAGATATTTCAAATATTAATAAAAGCCAGGTCCCACGCAATAGTACCCCGCCGAACCCCGCCAGGTCCGGAAGGAAGCAACGGTAGGTGGTCAGTCTATGTGCCGTGGGGTTACCTGGCTTTTATTATTAGTAGTGATCGGACTTTTTTAATCTTTATTGGCACCCGAGCTTTTTGCCAGAAACTGCAAATCACTTCCGAGGCAATTCTATATGAGTTATATTGTTCTGGCCAGAAAATGGCGTCCCATGAGATTCGAAGATGTTGTCGGCCAGGAACATGTTTCCCGAACGCTGGTCAATGCTTTGCAGGAAGGGCGCCTGGGACATGCATTTATTTTTGCCGGTCCACGCGGGGTTGGTAAAACGACGACGGCCAGATTATTAGCCAGAGCGGTGAACAATCAGGATAAAACGGATTTCGGACTTGGTGCTGCAGAAGATGATCCGCAAAAGCTCGATGTTATTGAAATTGATGGTGCCAGCAACCGCGGCATTGATGAAATCCGTAACCTGCGCGAAAACGTTCGCATTGCGCCGGCTTCTTCCGCCTATAAAGTGTATATTATCGATGAGTTTCACATGCTCAGCAAAGAGGCTTTTAATGCCTTGCTGAAAACGCTGGAAGAACCTCCTCCCCACGCACTGTTTATTTTTGCCACGACTGAGATTCACCGGGTGCCTTTAACAATTCTCTCCCGTTGCCAGCGTTTCGATTTCAAACGGATACCCACCGCGGCAATCGCTGCCCAGTTGGAAAAGATCGCCATCCAGGAAAAGATTGATGTCGATTCGGAGAGCTTAACGCTCATTGCCCGCAAGGCCGATGGCGGAATGCGCGATGCCACCAGCATTCTCGATCAATTGTCTTCCTTTAGTGCCGGTAAAATTACCGTCGAGCAAGTGCAGAGTTCACTGGGCATTATTGGTGAAGAATTATATTTTGAATATACTGATTTGCTGAAAGACAAGAAGGACGGCGACATTATTATGTTTGCCGGGCGCGTCTCTCAACAAGGGCATGATCTGATGAATTTTGTGCAGGGTCTGGAAGCACATTTTCGCAACCTAATGCTTACCCGGGCCACCGGCGGCACCAACTTGCTGGAAACCTCCGATTACATCAAAGAACGCTACCAGGAGAAATCGGCTGAATTCGAAACCGCTGATTTAATTCAGTATCTGGAAATTTTGACACAAAACGAGAGTATTCTCAAGTTCAGCGAAAATCCGCAGTTAATCCTGGAACTACTCTTGCTAAAAATTGCCCATAAACCATTAAGCGTTAATATGGAGGAACTTCTTGATTTGCTGAAGAACCTTCCTCCGGCCGGCAGTGCACCGGCGGCGCCGGGTTCCGGAAAGCCATCCGGCGGCGGACCATCAGCTGGTGGCTATACACCTCCGGTGGACAACAGCGGTAAACCGCAGGGCAGCCTCTTTCCCTCATCCGCCCCGGCAGGGAAACCCGACAAGGGAACGAAAGCATCCATATCCGCCAATCAATTCGCCGGTTTGAAAAATCTGCAACCGAAAAAAATGTCTCCTCAACCGGAAAAAGCTGTAGAGGCGGCGGTTGTAGAAGCACCGGTTGAGACAAATAATTTACCCCTTGACATCAATCTATCCCTGGAAAGTATTTCCGAGAATTGGAAAAATGTTGTCGAGGCAGTACGCAAAGAAAAAATCGCCCTGGCTTCTTTTCTGCAGGATGGCGTTCCCTATAAATATGAAACTGGCCAATTACAAATAGCCTTCGACCCGAAAACCTCCTTTCATATCGGGCATATTATGAAAAATATCAAGCTGATTGAAAGCGCTCTTCGAAATACCCTGCAAGCAGCGGTTAAAATCGATTGTATCAAGGTGGATTTTGAGGAAAAAGGCATTGAGAAACAGATGTTAACGCCGGAAGATGTTTTTGAAAGCATGAAGGATAAGGAACCGGTGTTGAAAAAAATCATAGAACTTTTTGACTGTGAGAACATGGATTAGGAGAATATATGTTACCGAACATCAATGAAATGATGAAAAAAATGCAGGATGATATGCAGCGGGCAAAAGAATCCCTGGCAACGATCACCGTGGAAGGCACTGCCGGTGGTGGCATGGTAAAGGTAACCGCGAATTGTCAGAATAAAATTCTTCGGGTGGATATTGAAACGGAAGTTATCGATCCGGAAGACAAAGAAATGTTGGAAGATC
>JAUIFT010000195.1 GCA_030430345.1 Calditrichia bacterium
CCATTTGATCGAAGCCGCCGGACTGGAAAGAACTTACTATCGTGGCGAAACCCCGGTGCGGGCATTACGCGGTGTTGATATCGAAATTGAAAAGGGTGAGTTTATGGCGATTATGGGACCATCCGGCTCCGGGAAATCGACCATGATGAACTTGCTCGGTTGTTTGGATAAACCGACAGCCGGCCAATATCGCTTTGATGGTGTGGAGATCAATAAGCTGGATGATATGGAATTGTCCCGCTTTCGCAACCGCCGGGTAGGATTTATTTTTCAGTCATTTAACCTGATCAATCAGTTAACCGTGATGGAAAACGTTGAGTTGCCGTTGATGTATGCCGGTATTACCCGGGAAGAGCGTCGTGAGCGGGCGCGAAAGTTACTTGATAATGTAAAACTCTCCCATCGCCTCGATCATTATCCCAACGAGCTTTCCGGTGGAGAGAATCAACGTGTCGCTGCCGCCCGGGCATTGGTGGTCGACCCGGATATTATTCTCGCGGATGAACCAACCGGTAATCTGGATACAAAAACCGGAACCGAAATTATGAATTTGATTGCCGGACTGCACGAGCAGGGAGTAACCATTGTGCTGGTAACTCATGACGTGTGGGTGGCAAACTGGGCAGAACGAATTATCCAGATGAAAGATGGGAAAATCCTGCAGGAGTTTCGCGAGAAAATAACCGCGGATATGCTGCAGTTATAAACGAACTGAACATAGAATTCCGGCGGAGGAAGGCCGGTCAAAAGAATAGAGAAACGGACTTATGGATTACAGGGAATATCTGGAAATCGGCTATAAAAGTATTACCCAGCACAAGTTACGATCGTTTCTGACGATGCTGGGGGTCATATTTGGGGTTGGGGCAGTGATTGCGATGATGTCCATTGCCGGAGGGGCGCAGAAAGCAGCCCTGGAGCAGATCAAGCTACTCGGTACCAATAATATCCGGGTAAAACAGGTAGAGCTCAGTGGCGACCAGCGGGACGAAGCAGAATTTAAAGGCTCAATGGGGCTTAGCCTTCGCGATGTGGATCTGATTCCGCAAGTTGTTCCCGGCGTGGAAGCGGTCGCACCGATCAAAATATTTGATGTTGAAATACGCTATCAGGATCAGAAAGCGCCGGGCAGAGTTGTCGGCACCAGCACTCAATATGATGAAGTGGTTAATTTCTATCCGGAAGAAGGGCGCTTTATTTCAGACCTGGATGTGCTGGAAGCTAAAAAAGTTTGTATCCTCGGTGTTGATATCGCCCGGGATTTATTCAAGTTGAATAATCCGATCGGGGAAAAGGTCAAGATCGAAGAGAATTGGTATACGGTTGTTGGCGTAATGCAAACCAAGGCAATCCGAAAAGACAAATCGACGGTGATCGAAGTGCGTAATATGAACCGCGATGTTTACATACCCATTTCCACCATGTTTAATCGTCTGCTCAGTTTTGAGATGTATGACAATATGAATGAACTGGCGGTGCGGATTAATAACCAGGATTTAGTGATTCCCGCGGCTAAAATTTTGGAACGAATGCTGTTACGTACCCATAAGGGCATACGGGATTTCGAAATTGTCATTCCCCGTCAATTATTAGCACAGGCGCAAAGAACGCAGCAGATCTTCAATGTAGTAATGGGAGCGATTGCGGCGATTTCTCTCCTGGTCGGGGGGATTGGTATTATGAACATTATGCTGGCGACAGTGACCGAGCGGATTAAGGAAATCGGTATTCGCCGGGCGATCGGTGCAACAGAGAGAGACATTATGTTGCAGTTCCTGAATGAAACGGTATTTATCAGCGTCTCGGGAGGCATCATCGGGATTTTCATGGGCGCGCTAATGGCAGAGATCATCACCCGCTACGCCGAATGGGATACCGTTATATCCGGAATTGCCATCGTCTCGGCCTTCGGGATATCGGTATTGGTTGGCATTGTTTTCGGTATGTATCCCGCGCAGAAAGCGGCAAGAATGGATCCGATTCAAGCCTTACGTTCCGAATAAAATCAAAGACCTTCTTCACCTTGTATTAAATGATCTGACAAACAAATCTATGCGGTTAAGCTGCTGCATACTGCTTTCTGGCCCGGCTGATGGTTCTTAGCCGGTCCGCTGCTTTTAACATTGAAACTATTCGCACTTATCTAATAATGAGGATGACGATGATGAACAGGTACCTCTTTTTCTGTTTGATGATATTAACAATGATGCTTTTCTGGGGATGCAGTGGCGCTCAGAAACTTTCGAAGGATGCGATCGATGATACCGACCGTGGCGCCAGTTGGGTAAAAGTACATGACGGTTCCGCCGCCGGAAAAACAGCGCCCGCTGCCGGGGAAGATGCGGAAGTTGCTTTCGATACCAAGGAAAAACGGTTGGTCTTTTACGGTGGGAAGACTGATAAAGATGAAACGCTGAATGAAACCTGGTTTTATTATCCCGGGGAGAAGCGTTGGGAGCAACTGACCGGCTCCAACTTAACGCCACCGGCACGGGAAGATCATATTTTAATTTACGATACCTTCCGGCATAAGGCGATTATGCATGGGGGAGAAGATGGGGATACCAGCAATGAGCTTTGGGAACTGGATCTTGCCACAATGCAGTGGACCCAAATGACCAATGATGATGTCCCATTCATCGAAGATCACACCGCTTTTTATGCGGACGCGGCAAAAGGCGCCTATTTCTTTGGCGGACAGAATGAAAAAGATCCCCGCCTGGATGACCTCTGGTTTTTAAATCTTGATCCCGACTCTCCGGATTTCTATAAATGGAAAGTAGTCGAACCTTCCGGAAAGAAGCGGCCCGATGGCAGAATCGACCACACTATGGTGTACGATGGCAGAAAAAACCGCATACTCATCTATGGCGGCTGGGACAAAGAAGAAGATGTGTTTACCAATAACACCTGGGCCTACAAGATTGATGATAACAAGTGGAAGCGTATCACACCGAAAAGTAAAAAGTTCTTTCCCTCTGATCGCCGGCATATAGGGTCTGTGCTGGAGCCGGAAAATGGCCTGTGGATCATCTTCGGCGGCCGGGGCGCAGGTGGACCGTTAAATGATATCTGGGCATTCGACACGGAGAAAGATCTCTGGATAAATGCAACGCCGGGCCCGGCGCCGCGCATGGATCATAATATGTTTTACAATCCTTTTACCGGGGAAATTAATATTGTTGCCGGTGATGAAGGCAAGCGTTATAGCGATGAGAAACTGCACGATATGTGGAAATTGAATATTGATGCAGAGCAGATCAAATCAATGGTAGACGAGAAAAAGAAGTAAGCTAAATGTGGAATTCGGAATTCCGAGTTTATATTAATTTTCGGATTTCTTCAAAGAGCTTCTCCGGGTTAATCGGTTTAGAGATATAGGCATCCATACCAGCAGCCAGGCAAGCATCGCGGTCACGCTTCATCGCATTCGCCGTCAGGGCGATAATCGGAATATGATGGCCGTTGTTTGCCTCAGCGCGGCGAATAATCTGTGTGGCTTCCAGCCCATCCATTTCCGGCATTTGCATATCCATCAAGACAACATCGTATTTGCTATTTGCCACAGCGTCGATCGCTTCCTGACCATTGCTGACGATGTCGATGCTATGGCCGCGTTTTTCCAGCATTCGTTTCGCCAGGCGCTGGTTGACGGTGTTATCTTCCGCGAGCAGAATATTCAAGGGCAATTCTTCCGGTTGCTGGGATTCCCGGGGTGTATCGCCATAAGCAAAGTCGTCTGCATTTTCCGCTTCCCGCAGTTGCATGGTAAACCAGAATGTCGAGCCTTTGCCCTCCTCACTTTCCACGCCCATTTCCCCTTTCATGAGCTTGACCAATTGCTGAGAAATAGTCAGACCGAGTCAGGTGCCGCCATATTTGCGGCTGGTGGAGCCATCCGCCTGGGAAAAGCTGTCGAAAATTTTCTTCTGTTTCTCTTCCGGAATGCCGATGCCGGTATCGGAAACAAACACTTTAATGGCGATGGGACTACCCGATTGCTGGAGCGGCGTACTTAGACACTCAGTGCGAATAGCAATATGGCCTTTCCGGGTAAATTTGGTCGCATTACCAAGTAAATTCATCAGCACCTGGCGAATTCTGGTAGGATCTCCGGTAACGTATTTGGGGAGCGTCGTGTCATTATCCAGTCGAAAAAAGATGCCGCTTTCCCGTAGCGTCGGGAGGAAAATGTGAGCGGTTTCTTCAATTAAACGGGCAAAGTTAAAATCAATAGATTCCAATTCCAGGCGGCCCGCTTCAATCTTGGAAAGATCAAGGATTTCGTTAATCAGGGTTAATAGCGTTTCCGAACATTGCTGAATTGTCTCGGCATATTCCTGCTGCTCTTTGTTCAGGGAAGATTCCAGCAATAAGAGATTCATTCCCAGCACACCGTTCAATGGGGTGCGAATTTCATGGCTCATATTTGCCAAAAACTCACTCTTCGCCCGGCTGGCCATTTCCGCGGTCTCTTTGGCCTTTTTCAGAGCTTCTTCAGCAATTTTGCGATGGGTGATGTTAATACCATAACTTACCAGGTTGGTCACCTTTTGTTTCTTATCGAAGATCGGGCAGAGCTTGCGGATGTAATATTCATGTTCGCCGCTGTGGGTTAAGACGTCGTCGTCAAAATCTACGATTTTTCGCTGGATGATGGCGGTTCTCATCCGTTCCTGGCGTCTTTTCGCAACATCAATGTTTTCACCGATTTGCAGGCAGTAAGCAAAGTCGTCTTTACCAATCAGCCACTCACGCAGGCGGGTATCGGGAACTGCCTTGGGATTAATATATTGATAATGGAGGTCCTTGTCGAATACAGTAATTTCCGCATCGATATTACCGAGTACCTGTTCGTAAAATGAACGTTGGGAGTCCACGTATAATTCTGCCTTCCGGCGCTTTTTGACCGCCTGGCGAAAATGCATAAAGAAAAATGCGATGCCGGCGGCAACGAGAAAATAGATTAAAATCGCCCACCAGGCGGCATAAAAGGGTTTGTCGATACTGAAAGCAAAAATGGTCGGTTCGCTCCAAAGGTAACCGGTTTGCTGCGCAGCCACTTCCAGCTTGTAATCACCGGCCGGCATTTCCGTTAAAAACGTTTGCGGATTATAGCTGGCGTTAGACCAATTATCCCGTTTGCCAGGAATCCGGTAGCGGTATTTTACTTTATCCGCCGGAAAGGTTAAAGAAGCATAATCGGCAACGATGGTCGTCTGGGAGGGAAAAGACATCGCCACATCACTGTATTCCAAATGCGTTTTCTCCCCGGCGACAATATTTGTGAATATGGGGATTGGCGTTTGCTTCTTTTCCTCAGTTGTGCTGCGCATGCGCGCCAGCTGGCGGGAAGTACCTACCCAAAGGCGGTTTTGGCTATCCATTAGCAGCGTACGAAAACTGATTGTTGGGCTGGGCAGCCCGGATTTGGTATCGAAATGAGTGAGCTGAGCATCGGAGTAGCGGAATAGCCCCTGGGCAGTACCGAGCCAGACATTGCCATAAATATCCGCGGCAATTGCCTTGATTTGCTGCCGCTCCGCAGCTGCAACCCCGCTTGGATAGTGTATTTCCCCATCCTTATAAAAGAGGACGCCCTGCGATGAGGCCAGCCATATCACCCCATCCTGATCGAAATCTAAATCAAAAATTTGGAAATGCGCATACACCGAATCCGGAAGGGGGCGGCTAAGATTCTCAAACTTGTCAGTTGCCGGATCATAGCGATAGAGGTAGCCATCTTCGCCACTGCCGCCGGCAAATATTTCCCGGTCCTTCCCGGCCTTAACCACATTGATGACTGAGCTTATACCATGGCGATCATCGTAAATATTGATCTGTTCATCCGGAGTTACCTGAACCAGTCCTTTGAAACCATTGATCTCCAACCAAACCCGTTCTTGTTGATCGACAGCAATCGACTCGATAACATCGGTACCCAGCTGAGGCATGGCAAGCCGCCGGGTGATGCCATTTGCAAATTTGGATAATACCCCTTTGTTATTCCCGACCCATAGCACATCATTCGCGACGGCAATGCTGGCGATACGTCCCCGGTCGTTATGATAAATATTTTTCGCAACGGCATTTGCAGCACTGCTTTCCAGGGTAAAAACAGATAATCCTTCGGTGGCATAAATCGTTTCACCATCCTCGG
>JAUIFT010000196.1 GCA_030430345.1 Calditrichia bacterium
ATAATATTTCTTCCCGGGCGCTTTGCATTTTGGGGAAAAATTGCTTAGCTTGTCCGTTTAATGCCAGAAACGGCTGTTAAACTAAAGCAAACGGATATTTGATATGCGCCCCCAAAACCATTCCGCAATTCTCCTCACAATTATTTTCTCCCTCATTTTACTATTTAGTAGCTGCGACTATTTTACCGGAAAATCAGAAGTAGATTCCACCTACGCCCAGGAAATCGAAAAATGGCAGCAGGCAAGATTTACCAGTCTCAAAAAGCCGGACGGCTGGTTAAGTCTCGCGGGATTATACTGGCTGGAAGAAGGTGAAAATAGTGCCGGGTCGGATAGTGCCAACACGCTTATCTTTCCTGCCGGCGCACCGTTGGTCGGCACATTTATTCTCGATGGCGAATCGGTTTTTTTCCGCACCGAGCGGGATGTAGCAGTGACATACAAAGAACGGCTGGTCGATAATCTGCAAATATTCGGGGAAAATATTACCGATTTACCCATTCTCCAGCATGAGTCCCTCAGCTGGTTTGTATTAAAGCGCGGCAATCGTGTGGGCATTCGTTTGCGAGATGCATCCCATCCGAATATTACCAAGTTGAAGAAAATCGACCGTTATCCGATCAATTCTGACTGGCGGGTGACAGCAACGTTTACGCCCTACGCCCCTCCGCAATCTATTCCGGTAGCGAATGTGCTCGGCACCATCAACGATACGCCTTCCCCGGGCGTTTTGGAATTTGAATTGAATGGGAAAAGCTGGCAATTGCAAACCCTTGACAGCGATGATGAATTCTTCATCATTTTTTCCGACGAGAGCAATGGCGAAGGCACCTACGATGCCGGCCGTTATCTTTATACCAAAAAGCCTGGCGAAGATGGCGCCGTTATATTGGACTTTAACAAAGCGTTTAATCCCCCCTGCGTTTATACCCCCTATGCCACCTGTCCCCTGCCGCCGCAAGGAAATCATATCGGCCTGAAAATTACCGCCGAAGAAAAATACGAGAGCTTTTTATATTAGGAAATTTTCAATTCTGCAATATAACTTCCAGGCAAGCGCAGCCATTTGCGAAATTGCCCGGAAGTTTATGGCAAGACTCTCTCTTTTCATCAATAATCTATAATTGTCCTTACAAGCGAATCTGCAAAAAGAGATTCGGGGTCAATCCCAATCCCTTTACTTCGTAGAGGACGGTCGGCAGGCTTGCCGGGTCATACCAGGAGGTAATCATCGGTTTCCGGTAGAGGATGTTTTCCTGATCGTATACATTATAAATGGTTAGTCCCGCATGCCCATCGAAAGCACCAAGAGACAGAGTACGGGAGACACTCACATCCATTCGGTGAGTATCCGGCAGACGACCGTTATTCAGATAAGAATAGCGCCACACCGTCACGAAATCGGCATCAAAATAGATTTCCCGGGACGGGCGGCCGGAGGCATAATGCCAGGCTGCGGAAAAGTGCCATTTCCCGGGAGTAAGATTTCCCACCACCGCCAGCTGATGGGGTAGCTCCCGGGGATTGAGCAATTCCCGATCACCGGTGCGGATTTTCGTTTCGTTATAAGCATAACTGATCCAGCCGTTCAGCAAGCCTCCTTTCTTTTGCAGCAGCACATCCACCCCGCGGGAAATACCGTCTCCGGCAAGCAATTGCGCATATAATTCGCCATCACTGAAAGCCGGCCGAATGTCGCCATAATAGTTCCAGCTGTAGCTATATTCCCGCAAACCACGCATCTTTTTCCGATAGACCTCAACATCGAACAGCAGCGATTTGCTGTCATATTGTATTCCGGCAATGGCATGGCGGGCGTAGCCGGGTTGGTAACGGTTGTTTTCCGCGATGACCCACTGCTCGCTGTAGAATGGCACCCAGTCCCACACATCGCCACTCACCCGGTCGAGAAACTGATGATATTCTCCCCAGGCGCCTTTCAGGGAAAATCCCCGGCCGAGGCGGTAGCTCGCGGAAACCCGTGGTTCCAGAAATTGAAATTCAGCCTGATTCAAGCTTCCCTCAAACCGGACGCCGCGCAGGCCAAACACAAGCTCTGCACCGCTAAGCGGTTGCCATAAACCCTGGGCATAAATGGCAAAATCTTCCGTTTTCAGCGGATCATGAACATCATTATATTTTTCGAGCAAATCGCCATCGAAAAAGATTTCTTCCCGATGGATCTTCTGGGTCAGTATCGAGATAAGGTTCATCCCTGCGGAAGGGGCCAAATCAGGATAAAATAAACCGTCGATGCCCTGAATCGCCAGGCCGTTCTCCAGGACTTTTCGGGAATAGCTGCCCCCTGCCTTCAACTGCAACTGGCTGCCTGTTTGCCAGCTGTGATCTGCCTTGAACAGCAGCTCTTTAAAGTCCGCAAAATTATATCGCATTTTACGCTGAAGCCTTCCCGCAATTCTCTTTCTCGTTCCGAGTAAAATTTTGTGTCATAATGAGCATAGCTGACCTGAACGGAGGTGTAGGCATCGGAATGCCACTGGCGGGAAAAGCGGCCGCTCAGCAGGGAGTTTTCCGTGGTATGCTGGCGGCGGTTGTTCATGCTACTCATATCAAACGGTTCAGGATCATCCGGTTCTGTAATCTGAAAATTTCTGAAACGCCCGATATCATCGGACTCGTCCCGGGAACGAAAAACGCTGAGCGAAAGGGTGTTCTTTTTGCCCGGGATCAGGGTCAGCTTTCCAAAAAGATCATAGAAGGACAGATCGGTTTCGTTTCCAAAATCCAGGGAACTCAAAAAATACCTTTGCCCGGTATAGTCAATAGCGGTAAAGGTGGCGCTGTGGGCATTATCGTAAATATCTCCGATATAATGCTGGGACAGCGATCGCCTGCCGGACAGCACCAGCGCGCCTTTACCGGACAGCGGTATTTGCAGCATTCCCCGGCTGCCCACCGCAGTGGTATTGGCAGAGAGATGCAGCTTCTGCGTGTCTCCACTGACCGTTTCCAGGGCAACAACGCCGGAAAGGGCATCGCCATATTCCGCCGGGTGGCCTCCTTTGTAAACGGCCATATCACGAATAATATCAGCGGAGAAGATGCTCATTGCCCCGAGGGCGCGTCCGCTGCGGTAGACCGGTACACCATCGATCGTGATCTTGTTTTGCGAAGGTGTGCCTCCACGAAAGTAGAATTGCGTATTGCCGTCATTGCTGCTGGTAACACCGGGCAGAATCGTCAGGGCATCGAGAATGTCCTGTTCGCCATTCCCTGGCAAAACAGCCAGCTGATCAAGTGATAGCGCAACTTTTCCGGGCGTTCGGGCAATATCCAGATAGTCTTTGCTCCCGGCACTGGCGTTCACCTGCGCCAGCGGAATCGCTTCCGACTCCAGCGCAATGCGCAGCGGGGCGCCGTTCGCTGGCTGCGGAAGCGCGACAACTTTCCGCCGGTAACCGATGTAATCCACTTCCAGCGCCTGCCGGCCGCCCGGGAGATGACTGATATGAAAACGCCCCCGGGCATCGCTAAAAGTACCATTAAGCGTGCCGCTAACGGCAATATTGGCATTGGGCAACGCCGCTCCGCTGGCAGCATCCAGGACGTAACCGGAAACCACACTGTCTTGATCTTTGGACAGCGCTTTCAAAACAAAGATTCCCGGGGATGATTTCACTGCTTTCAGCCCATTTTTTCCCAACAGTTCCTTTAACACTTTTTCCAGCGGTGTATTTTCGAAATCGCAGTTAACTACTTTCCCCTTTAGCAGTTCGTCACGAGACACAATAGAAATACCACCTTGCTCCGCAACAGATTGCAGGGCAATTTTTAAAGGCGTGTTCTGTAAATTTAAGGTAATCGAACGTGTTGTATCTTCATTGGCTATTAGTTGCACAGAGTAGATCAATATTAAGAAAGCGATATATTTGAAAAGGGTTTTCCAGACAGTGTTAAACATAATTGTTTCCTTCCGCTATTATTTTGATACGATGAATCTTTCTGCGTCCTGCCGATACTGCAGATTTAACGACTCACAAACCGAGCGAAGTACGCTTTCCAGGGTTGGTGTGTGAAATACCGCGTTGATTGTTTTTTCTCCTGCCCCGGGGGCATCCAGCACAATCGTCACATTATATTTCCACTGTAATTCAGCGAGAATTTCCCGCAGCGGCGCCGCTTCAAAAACCAGTTTACCACTGCGCCAACCGAGTAGCCGGTTGGCTGCCACTGTTTCCGGCGGGGTTGGTGGCCCGTTTCCACTGCAGCTGCTTGCCTGGTCTTTCTCCAGCAGCACTGCATTATTATCCGCCCCTTGTAAACGCACTTTCCCTTCCACCAGCACTACGCGGGTAGTTTCGCCCCGCTGCCAGACATTAAATGCGGTACCGAGTACTTCCACCCGGACATTTTCAGTTTCCACGATAAACGGCCGGCCATCCGGAACGACCTCCAGGAACGCTTCTCCCTGTAAGCGGATGCGTCGTATATCGCCGCTAAAATCCGCGGCATATTGCAATTTGCTGGCGTAATTGAGCGCGATTTCACTGCCATCGGGTAAACGCACATTTTCCTGCTCGCCGTTGGCTGTCGCAATGACGATGGTATTGTTACTATTGAATAGAAAAAGGCTAAATGCGGCGAGCAACAACAGTGCAGCGGCCACGCCGACAACTGCCCGAAAACGGCTTTCCGGCACATTCGGGGCAATCGGCAGCGGAATAATTTCCGGCGCGGGGGTTGTTTCCGGTGTGGCTTCCGCCGGCACCATCCCTAACCGGACCTGCAGCTTTTGCCAGTCTTTGTCAATTTGCGAGACGTCTTCCAGCGCACCTTCCGCACCGACTTTCCACAGCTGTGCGGCCTGCTCAAAAAGCAATCGGTTATCGGGATTTTTATTCATCCAGTCTTCCATAGCCTTCTTCTCCTTCGCATTCATTTCTCCGGAGAGGTAACGGACAATCATTTCGTAAACGCGGGAATCTCTCATCGCTTTTCACCTTTCTTTTCAACGTGTCATACCCTGCATATCCTTTTGCAAGACATGACGATTTCAGATGCATCTATCAGGTATTACGCAGCAGATCGAAAAATCACTATAGGGGGAGGGGATTTTTTTAAGATGGTTCCACTCCCTGCGGTCGTTTATGGTTAGAAGACAAGTACCCTAAATCTTTAACCATTAGCAACGCCAGGAGCGCAACCATTAGCGAAGCGGAGTCATCAGCGACTAAAAGGATTGGCAACCATCATAGATTAATAATATTCGAAAAGGCTAGAAAGATCAGCGCATCCTTCAACTTTTGCAGCAGAATTTTCATCGCTTTACCCATTCGTTGTTCCACGGTGCGCGGGGAGATGCCGAGAATTTGTCCAATCTCCTTGTATTTTCGGCCTTCGATCCACTTCATCACCACCACTTCCCGCAGTGGAGGCGGCAGTTGATTGACCGCTTGCTGAACGAGCATTTGTAAATCATCCGGCACATCGGTGGTTAACGCTTCGTATTCTGCCAAAGAAAGGTTAATCTCCCGGCCGGATTTACGCAATTGGTCGATGCAACGGTTACGGGCAATCTGGTAAAGGAATGCCCGAATGGATTTTTCCGGGTCGAGGGTATCCCGCTTTTCCCATATGCGGGCAAAAACTTCCTGCAACAAATCGCGGGCAGCTTCCTCACCCAATCCAAATTTGCGGCGAATAAATCCCTTTATCTCGCCATAGTAGCGGTAATAGAGCGCCTCAAACGCCTCTGCATCAGAAGTGCGAATCGCAATCAACAGATCCGCATCGCTGGATGTTCGATACCGCTCTTCCATCAGATCATCGCCTCCCGGCGCATCAAAATGTTCTACCAAAAGTATACAAACTCAGTTAAAGAGAAACCTTCAACATTGGATATTTTCCATTGAGGATTCGGAATTCCTTTTAATTGCCTATCTCAAAAGAAAGTTTCAATCCGAATAAAGACAAATTTTTCCACTCCCTCCAACCAACAACTTTGAACGCGAAACTTTGAACGCCGAACATCGCTTGGTTAAATCCCCGGGAATCGCTACTTTCCTTTTTCAGTATATCTCATCCCGATATGAAAAGGAGACAGACATGACGAACATTCCCGCAATCTACCGTTATTGCCTCGGTATAATGATACTCATGTTCATTTTT
>JAUIFT010000197.1 GCA_030430345.1 Calditrichia bacterium
CCGTGATGGGAATGAATCTGGCGCATGGTGGTCACCTGACGCATGGTAGCCCGGTTAACTTTTCCGGCAAAATTTACAACATAGTTGCCTATGGCGTCAATGAGTCTACCGGCTACATCGATATGGATGATGTGACCAAAAAAGCCCGGGAACACAAACCGCGCATGATCGTAGTGGGCGCCAGCGCATATAGCCGGTTTTACGAGTTTGAAAAATTCCGGGAAATCGCCGACGAGATTGGTGCGATACTCTGGGCGGATATTGCTCATCCGGCCGGGCTGGTTGCTGCCGGGCTTCACCCTTCACCCATTCCGCACTGTAATGTCGTCACAACGACCACGCACAAAACATTGCGCGGCCCCCGGGGCGGCCTCATTCTAATGGGCAAAGATTCGCTTAACGATATGAATATTATTGCGCCGAAATCCGGCCGGGTAAAAAATGTTTCCGAATTACTGGACAGCACCGTGATGCCCGGCGTGCAGGGCGGCCCGTTGATGCATGTTGTCGCGGCGAAAGCTGTTGCCTTTAAGGAAGCGCTGCAGCCCTCCTTTAAAACCTACGCCGCCCAAATCATCGCAAATGCCCAGGCATTGGCGAATGAACTAATGGCATTGGGCTATAAGATTGTTTCCGGTGATGCTGGTAGACCTTACCGATAAGGACATCACCGGACGGGATGCGGAAAATGCACTTCATGCCGCCGGCATTACCGTTAATAAGAACATGGTTCCTTTCGACAAACGCAGTCCCTTTGTCACCAGCGGAATTCGCTTGGGCACCGCGGCGATGACCACCCGCGGCTTTAAAGAATCAGAAATGAAAGCTACCGCCCAGATGATGGACCGGGTATTAAAAGCACCGGATCAGGCCGATGTTCAGGCGAAAGTAAAGGCAGAAATCCGGGAAATGTGCCTGCGTTTCCCAATGTATGATTTCGCCCGGGAGGCATAGGCGTTAGTAGAATTTATAATTACTGATGACTTATTCTTTTTAGTATTTCAAAAATGCCGGTCCAGGAAGACCGGCATTTTTATTATCCGTAGAAGCGCGTTTAGTCGTTGCTTTTCCTGCCATATCTGGTTATTAATGGAAGAACATTACGCAAAAGGAAAATGAACAGGAGGTAACTGGTGCTCCCGGAAAAAGATCGGAAAAAAGTCCTGAAAATTCTCGCCGATATTTATGGCGATACGACCACTGCCCTTGAATTTGAAACCGATTTTCAATTATTGATTGCGACGATTATGTCTGCACAAAGCACTGACGATCAGGTAAATAAAATTACCCGGCCACTATTCGCAGTTCATCCCGATGCGGCCGCTATTGCCAGCCTTACCTTGCCCGCACTGGAAGAAAAAATCAAGCGGGTGGGCCTCTTCCGCAGCAAAGCGAAAAATGTGCATGCCACCGCGAAAATTTTGCAGGAAGAATATAATGGTGAAGTTCCGAGAACCCGCGAAGAGCTGGAACGTCTGCCCGGGGTTGGCCGTAAAACGGCGAATGTGGTAATGAGTGTCGCTTTCGATATTCCCGCTATTGCCGTCGATACCCACGTCTTTCGTGTATCGAATCGCATCGGCCTGGCAGAAGCAAAGAATGAGCGAAAAACAGAAAATCAATTGATGGAAAATATTCCGGAGAATCAATGGAGCCTGGCCCATCATTGGTTAATTTGGCATGGACGCAAAATTTGTAAAGCGCAAAGACCGCAGTGCGATATCTGCCCCCTGCAGCAGTATTGTCAGTATTATAAAACCCTTCAGAAGGGGTAATTTCTCTCAAATCACATGGGAAATTTCATTCAAAATATTGACGAACATCATTCCTGGTGTTAGCTCTCTGGAACGGACTGTCCACCCTTTAAGCGAAGATCTTTGGACGCAATTAAAGTTGAAATTCCTCTAACTTTGTGCTATCTTTGCCAACTTAAAAAAGTGAAAAGCATACGGGAAATTATACAACACAAAACCAGTCAGAGGGAAAAATGAAACGTACCAAGAAAAAACTAGCGATCCTCGTCGGTGGTGGTCCGGCACCGGGCATTAACAGCGTAATTAGTGCAGCAACCATCCGGGCAGAGCTGGAAGGTGTGGAAGTTGTCGGCATTATGGAAGGTTACAAGTGGCTCATGCAGGGCGATATATCTCACGTAAAAGAACTGTCAATTGAAAATACCAGCCGCATTCACTTCCGCGGAGGCTCTTATCTTGGCACGGCCAGGGATAATCCCACCAAAAATAAAAAACATCTCGAATATGCCGTTACATCTTTGCTGCGGCTGGACGTTGACAAATTAATTTCTATTGGCGGCGACGATACCGCTTTTAGTGCAATGAACATTGAACAAGCTGCCCAGGGTCGCATTCACGTCGTGCATGTCCCGAAAACCATCGATAATGACCTCGATCTTCCTCATGGCATTCCAACCTTCGGTTATCATACCGCCCGCCACGTTGGGGTAGACATCGTGCAAAGCCTGATGGTCGATGCCCATACTACCGGCCGCTGGTATTTTGTAATTTCCATGGGACGCAAAGCGGGTCACCTTGCCCTTGGTATTGGGAAAGCTGCCGGCGCCACCGTTAGTCTGATCCCGGAAGAATTCCCCGGCGAAAAAATTCGTTTGGACCATATCGTCGATATTCTTATCGGCTCCATCATTAAGCGTCTTAGCTACGACCGCACCGATGGCGTTGCTGTCCTCGCGGAAGGGCTGATGGAACGCCTGGATCCCGCCGACCTGACGGACCTGGAATATGTCGAACGGGACGCCCACGGACACATCCGCCTCGCGGAAATCAATTTTGGCCACATCCTAAAAAACCGGGTACGGGAACGCTTAAAAGAACTGGGTATCAGTATCACAATCGTAGATAAAACAATTGGTTATGAACTACGCTGTGCGGACCCGATTCCGTTTGATATGGAATATACCCGCGACCTTGGCTTCTGTGCGGCCCAGTACATTCTCGATGGCGGTCATGATGCCATGGTATCAATTCAGGAAGGACACTTTGTGCCATTAAAGTTCGCGGATATTCTCGATCCGAAAACAAAGCGAACCAGGGTTAGAATGGTCGATGTTACCGCAGAATCATTTTACATTGCCCGCCGCTATATGCTCCGTCTGAATAAATATGATTTTGAAGATCCGCATGAAATGGCCAAGTTTGCCGCCATCGGGCATATGTCTGTAGACGATTTCGAAAAGCGCTTCCGTTATCTGATTGAAGAAGACACCCTCTATCAGAAAACCCAACCTGACCATTTTTCCGGACGCGTTTCAGAAAGCAATGCTGCCCATGAAAAAAGCGCGAAGAAAAAGGTAAAAAAAGAATAAGGATATTTTTAAATGCATGTAATTGATGCAATAAATAATGCAAAAGAGGTATTGCTTTCCCTGGAAATAACCCCTCCGAACAAGGGAACGCATATCAATGATCTATATGAAACGCTAGACACCCTGATGCCTTTTAAACCGGCATTTATAAATGTTACCTATCACCAGCCCCAGGTTGTCTATGAAGAAGTGAACGATGTTATTTATCGCGTACCGAAGCGCAAGAAACCGGGCACTGTGGGCATTTGCGCAGCGCTCGGCAATCGCTATGACATCGATACCGTCCCGCACTTTATCTGTGGCGGCTTCTCGAAATTTGAAACTGAAGACGCATTAATTGACCTCCATTATTTAGGCATCGAAAACATTCTCGCTTTGCGGGGCGATCCTGCCCATGGGGAACGGAATTTTATCCCGAATCGCGACGGCCATCGCTATGCCAGCGAATTGGTGAAGCAGATCGATGGGATGAACCGTGGGGTTTATCTGGAAGATTTGGAAGATGCGCAACCGACAAATTTTTGCATCGGCGTGGCCGGTTATCCGGAGAAGCATTTCGAGGCGCCGAATATAGACAAAGATATGCTGAACCTGAAGCATAAGGTCGATCAGGGCGCGCATTATATTATGACACAAATGTTTTTCAGTTTTGATGTTTATAAATCCTTCGTGGAGAAAGCCCGCAGCCTCGGGATTAATGTGCCGATCATTCCCGGTATTAAACCGTTAAGCACTATCAACCAGCTAAATACGATTCCACGATATTTTCATACCAATATCCCCAACCCGATTGTGGAAGCAATGGAGAGTGCCCGCACCAAGGAACAGGTGCGCAAGGCTGGCATCAAAAAAATCGCCGAACTCTGCCGGCAATTGCTGAATTATGGCGTTCCCGGCATGCACATTTACTCCATGGGGCGAGGCACCGCTACCCGCGATCTCCTCAAGTTAATGCTGGGTAAATAATTTTACCCCGGGTGAAGTATACTTCGCCCGGTTTTCCTTCTTTCCATCCAAAGCCACTTCTAAAAAACAACTGCCAACAAACGCCTAAGCCTATATAAAACAAACACTTCCGAAAAATCATTCCTCGATTTATGGACATAAGCGCAGGACAATTTATGCAATTTCACATTCAGCGAAATTTCACTGCGAGTTAATTTTTTTCATTTGAAATCTATTTTCTTTTTTGTAACTTTGCTCAACTTTGACGATATGAGCAGACAAAATCTAAGGGAGATATAAATTGGATATTTATGCGAAGTGTAAAGAGTTCACGAAGGCTGACGATTACAAAAAACAAGGCTTATATCCTTACTTTATTCCGATTTCGGAGAATCATGGCAATCGTGTCGTAATGAATGGCAAAGAAATTTTGATGGTTGGCTCAAATAATTACCTCGGCCTAACCAAGGATCCCCGGGTACAGGAAGCAGCGATTAAAGCGATTGAGAAGTATGGCACCAGTTGTTCCGGCTCCCGTTTTCTGAACGGTACGTATGAACTGCATCAGGAACTGGAAGCCCGTCTGGCCAAATTCGTTAATAAAGAAGCTGCTCTTGTGATGGGCACCGGCTACCAGACAAACGCCGGCGCGATTTCCACCCTTATGGAAGAGCGTATGATTCTCATTACGGATAAAACAAACCACTCCAGTATCTTCGATGGTGTTTTCCTTGGCATGGCACTGAATCGCCGGGTAACCATCAAGCGCTATCAGCATAATGACATGGAAGATCTTAAGCGCGTCTTCGAAAATATCGATCCGAAACTTCCCAAATTAATTGTTACTGATGGCGTTTTCAGTATGGAAGGTGATGTTGTTAATTTGCCGGAAATGGTGAGACTTTGTAAAGAGTACAACTGCGGCATCTATCTTGATGATGCGCATGGCCTCGGCGTTGTCGGTAAAACCGGACGCGGCACTATGGAACATTACGGTCTCTTCGATGAAGTTGATACGATGATGTGTACTTTCAGTAAAACCTTTTCTTCACTGGGCGGATTTGTTGCCGGCCGCCGTGAGGACATCAATTACATCCAGCACTTCTCCCGTCAGCTGATTTTTAGTGCGGCTATTCCCCCGGCAAATGCCGCGGCGGTGCTGGAATCTTTGAATATTCTTGAGCAAGAGCCGGAGCGTGTTACCCGCCTGCAAACGATTGGTGCAACCATGCGCCGGGAATTCCAGGCAATGGGCTTTGATACCGGCGAATCGGAAACACCGATCGTTCCGATTCTCGTACGTGATTTTGACAAAACATTTGCGTTCTGGACTGCCCTGTTTGAAAATGGTGTCTACACAAACGCTGTAGTGCCTCCGGGCGTTCCTGCAGACCGTTCATTGTTGCGCACCAGCTATATGGCAACACATACCGACGACGACCTTGACCAGGTATTGAGCCTTTTCAAGAAAATCGGAACGTCGATGGGAATTATCTAAGTTTCTGATTTATCGCTATTTATTTGATCAACTTTTAGCTCCCTGCTCATTTCGGGCAGGGAGTTTTCATTTGCAGCACCAGCGAGTTCCGGCTCTGCTTATTAGCAGTTGGACAAAATTGGAAAAATCAGTATATTCTTGCCGTTCATACATAATCGACCTCAGGAGGTACAGTGAGCAACGCTATAGAAGTCCGTCCGCTAAAATCCAAAAGCGATTTAATGAAGTTTATTAAATTACCCTGGAAAATTTACAAAGATGATCCCCACTGGGTGCCCCGCCTCCTGATGGATCGCAAGAAGTTATTTAATCGCGAAAAGAATCCTTTTTT
>JAUIFT010000198.1 GCA_030430345.1 Calditrichia bacterium
CAGAAATCCCACTTTCAGATACTCGCACACAATCTTCTGGAATTTGATTAGCCAAATTAATAGAGTGTTCCAAATCGACTTCAAATGTTTTCAAATTCCTATTGTTGATACCAATAATCTTATTGCTTAATTCCCCCTGGGCCAGCAGCTTTCCTTTTACAACGATTTCTACCCGTTGGGCATCTTTCGCTATATTCGCAGCATCGCTATTCGCGGCAATCATTACGCGGGTGCCCGGCATTATGGTTAGCGTTGCTCCCTTCGCCACCTGAACGTCCCCGTTAAGCAAAATCATGCCGGACCAGCGGGTATCGGTGGTAATGCTCCCCTGAAACTGCTGTTGCCCCCAAACAAGCGATGTGCATAACATCATAAATATGCTGATGACGGCTAATCGTCTCATATTTGCGCCTCAAATCTTTCTGTTGATAATGGTTATTCACCGTAAACGATATACGAAATGCTATCGGCGTTCCGCTTCACTTTTGCAAATACAAGATGCCGTGTTCGCCGGGTAGAAAGTGGGGATCAAAAGAAGTATTCAGATATCAGCGAGAATTTTAATTCTATAACTCCAATTACTTAGAAGAAAGAATCCTTCCCACGCTCACACAACACCTGTTAAGATCGTAACCAGAATCAGAAGGTCAATTGATGTTAGAAATCACGGATTTTTTAACCTTAAATTTGTTGAGAAAAAGGAAGGCTTTGAAGAAAAACAGCGCTCACTGTTTGTTATTAAAGGGGTTAATAAAAAATCCGCGAATACTTTTCAAAGAGAAAGTTATCCGCGGATAGAAAATTATACTGCACTAAAAGCACAGCTTACAGCCATTTTACCGGTATCTTAGCGAGGACCGGCATTTTTAATTGCATCGGAAGCATCGGGAAACTTCTCAAAGTTTTTCCGGAAATGCCCGGCAAGCTTCTTAGCTGCTTCATCATAGGCTGCTTTATCGCCCCAGGTATTGCGCGGCTTCAGCACATTATCGGGAACGCCCGGGCAGCTTTGCGGTACCATCACGTTAAAAACCGGATCCAGATCAAATTGGATATCATCCAGGTCGCCGTGCAGTGCGGCTTTAATCATCGCGCGGGTCAAGTGAATATCCATACGCTTGCCAACACCATACGGACCACCAGACCAACCGGTATTTACCAGCCAGACATTGGCTTTATGATCACGCATTTTTTCACCGAGCATTTCCGCATAACGGGTTGCCGGCAGCGGCATAAACGGTGAACCAAAACACTCACTAAATGTCGGGGTTGGTTCAGTAATACCGGCCTCCGTTCCCGCCAGCTTTGAGGTATAACCGGAGAGGAAGTGATACATCGCCATTTCCGGTGTTAGTTTAGCAATGGGTGGTAAAACGCCGGTCGCATCCGCAGTCAGAAAAATAATATTCTTCGGATGGCCGCCAATCCCCGGCAACTGCACATTATCGATATACTCCAGTGGGTAGGTCGCCCGGGTGTTTTCCGTGATGGTGTCATCATCATAATCGATTTCCCGGGTATACTCATCATAAATAACATTTTCCGCAATAGACCCATAACGAATCGCATCGTAAATTTGCGGTTCCTTCTCATGGGAAAGTTTAATCGCTTTTGCATAACAGCCGCCTTCAAAATTAAAGACGCCGTCATCGCCCCAGCCGTGCTCATCATCGCCGATTAAGCGACGCTCAGGATCCGCGGAAAGACTGGTTTTTCCGGTGCCGGACAGGCCGAAGAACAGCGCGGTATCGCCTTTTTCTCCAACATTGATGGAACAGTGCATCGGAAATACCCCCTGCAGCGGCAAGCGGTAATTCATGATCGAGAAAATCGACTTTTTCGTTTCACCACCATATTGGGTGCCGGCAATAATAACTACTTTTTTCGCCATATTAACGACAACAAAGGCTTCCGAATTTGTGCCATCTTTCTCCGGGTCCGCCAGAAGCATCGGTGCATGAATGATAGTAAACTCCGGTTGATGATCTTTTATCTCTTCGAGGGATTTCGGACGCACAAACAGCGTACGCGTAAATAACCCTGCCCAGGCTTTTTCGCTCACTACCCGAATTGGCATGCGATAGGTAGGATGCTGTCCGGCAAAAAGCTCCTGGACAATCAAGTCTTTACCCTGCATATAATCTGTAATTTTTTTATACAGATGATCAAATTTTTCTTCTGAGATCGGCCTGTTTACATCGCCCCAGGCAATCAAATTTTTGCTGCTGTCTTCTTCAACTATAAACCGGTCGTTAGGGGAACGCCCGGTTCTGCTACCGGTTTTCACAAGCAAGGCTCCATTCGCTGCAAGATGCCCCTCCTGCCGCGCAATAGCCAACTCCACCAACTGCGGTGTCGATAGGTTCCACTGAATCGAATTCCAATTCCGAATGCCTAACTCGTGGAGTTGTTCTGTTTTAGTAGCCATAACTGCCCTCCAGAATCGTTAAGAACTTTAATTTGTGATAATTAATTATTATCATTCAACTGCTCAAGTATTTAAAGTAATAAATAAAGAATTCAATAAAAACACTTTCGTGAAAAGTTTAACTAAGTGCTAAAAGAATTGAATCACTTCGTATCATGGTAAAACTTATGCGCTTACCTATCAAGTATGAAAAAATATTTTTACCGTTGATTGTCATAACATTTCTGCTAGGCAGCATCCTCCCCCTCCCCTGGCATAATTTTATCGATAACGCCTGGCTGTCCGCAATGTATAAGATTCGCGGCGATAGAGATCTTTCCGATACTTTCCTCTTTGTATTCCTTGATAATGAAGATATCACAGATCTTGACGGCTGGCCGATTACCCGGGATTTTTATGGCTACTTGATTCACCAGCTTCGGGGCAAAGGGGCGAAAGTGATCGGCTTTGATATTCTTTTAGATAAACCTGCCGCCAAGTACGAAGAGCACGATGAGATGCTGGCAGAAATGATCCAGGCTGCCGGCAACATATGCCTGCCGATGGCCTTCGCTGGGTTTTCCAAACAATCGGGGGCCTTTACGGTTGGTCAGGCAGCTGTTCATCCGCTACCGCTATTTCGGGAGCACCTCGCAGGAATCGGTTTCAGTAATCTTGCCAACGAAGCGGTTCAATTCCGTGCCCCCTTAGTTGCCAGAGATAGTGCAGACGGCAATTATTATTTTTCCTATGGCGTAGCTATTGCCCGCCTGTTTCTGGAGGCAGGCAAGCCAGAACTAACCGGTAATTATTTGCAACTGAAATCGTTGAACGGGAGAGTTACCAACATTCCCCTGGATGATCAGGGTCAGCTGCTGCTGAACCACTTTGGTTCTCTGGAAAATGTTTCCGCAATTAGTTTTGTCGAATTGTTGCAATCCGCCGGCAACGACACTGTAGACCTGAGAGATAAAATTGTCCTCGTAGCCGCGACAGCACCGGGTTTGCCGGTTGTTCGCAGTACGCCGCTTCAGTCAACTTTCCCGGCCAGCCTGCTGCATTTGACCGTTGCGGAAAACATTATTTCCCAAAATTTTCTGCAAGTAGTCCCAGGCTATCTTAATGCATTGCTGGTTCTCTTAACCGCCGCACTCGCCGTTATTATAGCACGCATTAAAAGTAGCCGCAGGCGCCTGTTTTTTGCCGCTGCAACTTTATTGTTAAGCCTGCTGCTGGTTTATGCCGTTTTTGCTTATGGCAACCGGGTTATTTCGTTTATCTATCCTGCCCTGGCATTCATTGCCGTCCTGCTCTATTCGCATTTTACGGAACTGCGGCAGCGGGAAGCGGATTGGCAGGGACGTGAATCGCAATTGGCGGCAAGTATTTCCGATAAAACCAGGGATCTTCGCTCTGCACGGATCGAACTGGAAAAACTGAACAAGGCGCTGGAAGGACAAAGTGCAAGCTACGACGATCAAAAGAGCCACGTGCAATCCCAGGAAAAACTGATCCATCGGCTGGCACAGGAGTTGGACGCGCTAAAAGCCGACACCCGCCCTACGGTAGCCCCAAAAGGAGCAGACTTTGCCAACATTATTTACGCGGAAGATGGTCCCTTCGCGCAGGTGCTCCGCGCCGTTCATCAAATCCGCAACGACGATATCACTGTTTTAATTATCGGGGAAACCGGTACCGGAAAGGAAATGATCGCCCGGGCAGTCCATGATACCAGTTCCCGAAAGGAAAAGCCATTCATCGCAGTCAACTGCGGGGCACTGGCGGAGAACCTCCTTGAGAGTGAACTTTTCGGACACGAAAAAGGGGCGTTTACCGGTGCCCAAAATCGCCGGAAGGGGAGGTTCGAACTGGCCGATGGCGGCACCATTTTCCTCGATGAGATCACCGAAACCTCAGCGGCCTTTCAATCGCGTTTATTGCGGGTTTTACAGGAAGGCACTTTTGAACGGCTCGGTAGTGAAACTTCGATCAAGGTCGATATACGCATTATTGCCGCTAGTAATCGCCATCTACAAACAGAAATAGACAGCGGCCGCTTTCGTGCCGACTTATTTTACCGCCTGAACGGTTTCCCGATAGCACTGCCATTGTTAAATGAGCGTCAGGCGGACATTCCCTTACTGGCCGATCACTTTCTGAAAAAGTATGCCACTGGCGCCGCTGCATCCATTTCCGATCAGGCAATGCATCTTCTGGCAAACTATCCCTGGCCGGGAAATGTACGCGAGTTGGAAAACATCATCCGCCGCGCTGTCATCCTCGCGGAAAATGCCAATCGCTCCATGATCCGCAGTGCCGATTTGCCCGACCCACTTCACTCCGGAACTAATAGCGATCAAAAAGATCTTAACTATCTTTCCCTCGATGAACAAATTCTCAATTCCCTGCGGGAGCTGCAATTTTCCCGCTCATCCATTACAGAAACTGCCCGTCAGCTTGGCAATAAGGATCGCGGCACAATCACCGAATATTTTCGCGGAATATGTTTTCAAATACTCACGGAATGCGACTTTGACCGTCAGCAGGCGGTTCGCAGAATTGCTGCCAGCGACGATTCGCAGGCATTAACCCGAGTTGCTAAAAAACTGGACAGATATCTCAAGAATCTCTCTCCCTTTCCCCGGGCAGAAAATATTGCTGAGGAAGATGTTTCTTCCTGGCCACAATTCAAAGGATTACCGAAAAAATACCATCCCTACCTGCGGCAGGTACTGCTTCACTTGCAGAAAAAAAACGGTGGTGCAAACTGATTTCTTTTGCCTTTATTCTTCCATTTCTGTAATTTGTTTCGGGAGCATTCGACAACTATCTATCAAAGCTTGCGTATAACTCGAAGAATTTATTTCCAAAGGGCGCACTGGCGGCGCTACTACAAGGGCTTTGCAGCTACGAATCAACCAATATCGGTTTATGAAACGCTCAAAAAAACAGGAATTGCTAAACGAAAAACTGGTGAAATATCATCAGTTGGTTCAGCAATACCCCGACGAAGCAGCCATTCGCAAACAGTTCGTCGATATGCTTTTCGAGGTTTATACCGCCTTCGATGAAGTCAATTTCCGCTTCATCTTTTCCAACGATCAGCGTACTAAAATTATCAACCAGTTTAAAAAATTTGCTGACACCCATCCGGAGGATGTATCCGTGCAACTTCGCCTGATGGAAACTTTGCGGGAAGCAGTAACCCGGGAAGAGCGCTATGAAATTCTTTCCGTATTTCTCTACGATGCCTATGTCGTTGTGCAGCGACTCCCTAATATTATTCGCATCCGGGAAGGGTATACCAATGTGCTCAGCGCCGCTTTTCAATCTCCCTCGGTAAAAGATAACCGGCAGGTCTATTTTTCGGTGTTGGATGAACTGCGAAAGTTTGCGGAAAAGCATTATATCGATGAATTTACCTGGAATGAGTTTGCCAACCAGCTCGCCAATGTTAATATCGACAATCGTTTTAAAGATAATTTAATTCAGCGGGATAAAATGCTCATCGAATTGCGGGTATTATCGGACCGTTATCCCAGTTACCGAAAAGTACGGGCAGCGCTCGCTTTCGCCCTGGCCCATGCGGATAAGGAAGAAAACCTGATGCGCCGCGATGCAATGATCCACGAGCTGCGCAGCCTGGTAAAACGTCACCCGCAGGACCCGGTCATCTTCGAC
>JAUIFT010000199.1 GCA_030430345.1 Calditrichia bacterium
AAGTTTCTTCGGGAAGACCGTCTTTATTGATTTTTTTCTCGATAGTGTGACATTTTAACAAGACTTTTCCGCAAAAATTTTATTACATTATTCTAAAGTGTTCGATTTAACGGATGCATAACCAAAAGGAACACCAGATGAAAAAAGCTTTTATCTCCCTGTTCATCATACTGCTAAGCTTGTCGTTTTATGGATTGGATGAGCCGGAAACGAAACTGGACGAACCTGATGTCGATACTGAAGTAAATTTCAGCCCGATTAAACCGGAAGCGCATCATCGCCAGGTAGCCCTGGTAGTTACTCATCTACTTAGGGAGAGCCATTACAAAAAACGTGAATTGGATGATTCGCTGGGTATGGAAACCTTCGATCGTTATATCGAAAGTCTGGACCCGCAAAAACTTTATTTCCTAGCCTCGGATATCGCCGAATTCAAGCAACAACGTCACCTCTTTGATGATTACATCGGCTCCGGCCAGGTGCGTAAGCCATTTGATATGTTTAATGTTTACCAGGAACGTATGGCCGAACGGCTCCGCTTTATTTTTGAGCGGTTGAATGCTGATCCGTTTGACTATACCATCGACGAAAATATCGACCTCGACCGGGAAGACAATACCTGGGCGAAGAGCAGTGCGGAGCTGGACGAGCTCTGGCGCAAGCGCCTCAAGCATGAGGCACTTAATCTGAAACTTGCTGATAAAGAGTGGGAAGGCATTCAGGAAACCCTGAGCAAGCGCTATAAGCGCACTCAGAAAAACGTTCGTCAATTTCAAAGTGAAGATGTTTTTCAGATCCTGATGAATGCCTACGCGGAATCCTATGATCCGCATACCAATTATTTTTCTCCGAAAAACTTTGATGACTTCCGCATTCGGATGAGTCAGTCTCTTGAAGGCATTGGCGCCCGCTTAACGACTGAAAATGATTATACCGTTGTTAGCGAAATCGTCCCTGGCGGACCTGCGGATAAAGGAAAGCAGCTTCATCCCAACGACCGCATTACCGGCGTTGCTCAAGGCATGGACGGAGAATTTGTGGATGTGGTTGGCTGGCGAATTGATGACGTTGTGCAGTTGATTCGCGGAAAAAAAGGATCTGTCGTTCGCCTTGCGATTCTTCCGGCAGATGTCCCCGCCGGTTCTAAAACGGAAACAATCGCGATTACCCGTGATAAGATTAAACTGGAAGATCAGGCCGCGAAAGCGGATACCCTGGAGATTCTTCACGATGGCAAAAATATGAAATTCGGCATCGTTGAAATTCCCTCTTTCTATTCGGATTTTGATGGTCGGCGCCGCGGAGATAAAAATTATAAAAGCACTACCCGGGATGTGCGCCGTATTATCGAAGAGTTCGCCCCGGAGAATGTTGACGGTATTATTATTGACCTGCGCCGAAACGGTGGTGGTTTTCTGAATGAAGCCGTTGATTTAACCGGACTGTTTATCGATAACGGGCCGGTGGTGCAAGTGCGCAATTCCATTGGCGACATCGAAGTGGAAAGCGATTATAATCCGGAAGTGGTTTACAACGGACCACTGGCCGTCATTGTAGATCGCCTAAGCGCATCCGCCTCGGAAATTTTTGCTGCGGCAATTCAGGACTATGGCCGTGGGGTTATCATCGGCAGTCAGACCTTTGGTAAAGGCACTGTTCAGAATGCGGTACCACTCAGCCGCTACCTGCGCGACCGCGAGAATAAATATGGGCAGTTGAAATTGACCATTGCCAAGTTCTATCGCATCGACGGCCGCAGCACGCAGCATGTTGGCGTGATGCCGGATATGAATTTCCCCTCGCGTTTTAACTTAATGGAAATTGGGGAAAGCTCCCGGGAAAATGCCCTGCTGTGGGATCAAATTCGCCCGGTAAGATATAACAAGCAGCAGGATATTTCCGGCATTATTCCCCTCATGAAGCAACGCCAGAGCAGCCGCTTGTCGGCAAATGAAGATTATAACAGCTTGCTCGATGATCTGAATGAGTTCGAAAAGAACATCGACAAAGAAATTTTCTCTCTGATGGAATCCGTGCGGAAGCAGGAACGCGATGCTCAGAAAGAAGATGACGAAGATGAGGAAGATGAAGCGGAGAAGAAAAAAAAGAAGAAAGACTTATTGCTGACGGAAAGTGCGCATATTCTCGGTGACTATATTCATCTGACCAAAATCGATTAAATTTAAAGACATCTCTTCTTAAAAAAGCCCGGCTATTTTAGCCGGGTTTTTTTATGGTAAAACGAGTAAAACTCTGTTATGCATCCAAACGTTTTTGGGAATTAAATTTAAATATTTTTTTCACGAAATGTTATCCTGTTGGCGGATAAATCTCTAGGATTGTGTATATTATTGCAGTAACGACTAGCAGAATTGGAATTTGCGATGGATAATTCGCTCAAACTGAAACTATCGCTGGATACGCTGACACTCCAGACAAAACCTTCCCGGCGCAGCAAGCCGCGGCCGTACATGTGGAACATCTTTTTTAAAGTTGACAGCACAACGGTGAAAATCAATGATGATTTTACCCTGGAAGGGGTTGGGCAATTCAAATATACGCCTGGCAATCATGGCAATCTTTCTGAGCATCCCGCCACTGCTCAAAAGCCAATCCTGATCCCATCTGTGGAAGGGGAGTGGATTACTAACCTTGTTCCGTTCAAAGTGCCAATTTTCGATTCCTATTTCCCCGGTTTGATTGGGGTCGTTACCGTTGTTTTACTACAAGGTAATGTCAGTGCGCAGGGCGTTCGTGCCGGCCATGAAAAGCTGAACCAAGTGGTGGCCGCAGCGATAGATCAATCCATCGCTGAATTTGATCCGAAAAAGCTGAATTTGCTTCATGCCGAGCAGTCTGTGCGGGAATACTTCGAACGCCGGGTGAAAAAATTTACCGGCGGCATTATGAACTCGGTAGAATCGGCAGTTCGAAATGCCCAAAGTGTATTTCAGAACCTCTGGAGCCTGGCAAACCGCGATGACCTGATCGGTTTTCAAGCCTGGGATTTCAATAACGCCGATCTGGAAAGGCATCATGGTAAGATTCAGTTCTCCCAGCATTGGCCCCATAAACGATACGGTCACTGGGAAGTTCATGGTTCTCTGGTAACTCTGGAGACAGATAATCCCGCTAAACCTCAGTAAATATTTAATCTGCCAATCCCACCACTTTTAATCAATTTTATTTCTGGCGAATCCTGCCGATAATTCAGTATATTACAGACTACATTGTGAAGTAAAAGGAAACAAATGCAGGACATTCTGCAACAACAACTAAAAGGCACAGTACTGAAGGAAACATTTCATAGTCCGGTACTGGGCGTAAAAAAAAATTATCATATTTACCTGCCGCCGGGATATCATCAATCCACCCGGCGTTATCCGGTGCTTTATCTTTTTCGTGGGCATGAGGACGAATGGTTTAATCCGTACCAGGACCATAGCCGGGGCGGCGTTGCCGTACAGCACCTGGCTGATGAGCTGATTCAGGCCGGTGATATCGGGGGAATGATATTAGTGGGGCCGAGCCTGATGTCCGACAATGGTCAAGTGTATGGGCTGGGCGTCAACTTTCTCGATCCGGATGCCGCCAGTAAACATGCCGGGATTGGCACTGGCCGGTTTGAGGACTATTTCATCGAGGATGTTATTGGGCATATCGACCGTAACTATCGAACCATCCCGAAGGGCGCGGCGCGTGGTGCCGATGGCTTTTCTTTGGGCGGATATACTTCGGTGATGCTGGCAATGCGTCATCCAAAACTATTTTCTTCAGTGGGCAGTTACGATGGCAGCCATATGTTCTGGAAACTCCGCGATCCCCGCTATAACAAACCCCATGATTTCAATGACACGCTATGGGTGCGGAACGATAAAATGTTTGCACCGGTTTTCTCCGCCCCGGGAGAACGCAACTACGATCTGGATCATCTCCAGTCTTACAGCGCTTTGGATGTGCTTCATAATCTTTCTCCGGCGAAAAGGAAGCAAGTGCAAAATATTCGTTTCTCAATTAAAACCGCTGCGTACGATGGACATCAGGGAAATCGTGACCGCGGTGTTCATTTAGTAACGCTGTTTCAATTGTACGATATTTTTAATGACGCCGGTTCGCTGGTACTCAGCAGTGATGCGCACCATACCTGGAAGTTTACTGACCTCTACATGCGGGAAAATATCAAGCACCATGCCGCGGCCCTGGGGGCGAAATCTTCAAAGACTACGGAAATAAAAGGAAACCACTATCTGACGCACCTGGAAATTATTGCCGCAGATTTTGCCGAAGCGGAAAAACCCAATGTTTTGGTGAAATACCACGTGTATGAGAACTGCTATGTTCGGATCAATATCCTGAATAGCAGCGGTGGATTTATTGCGACATTAAAATCCGAGGTGCACGAGTGTGGCCGCTTTGAAATCGCCTGGCACGGGCAAAATGAGCGTGGCCACTGGATGCCTTCCGGGATGTATTTTATCGAACTGGAAACACCGGCCGGAGCTATCCGGAAGAAATTTGTATTTTTACGTTAACGGAGGAATTGGATGAATCGTGAAGATGCCTATCTATTACTAACGGAATACACCAAGAAAGATGGTTTACTGAAGCATGCCTTAGCAGTAGAAATCGCCATGCGGGCATACGCGCGTAAGTTTGGGGAAGATGAAGAGAGTTGGGGCATTGTTGGATTACTACACGATTTTGATTATGAAATGTATCCCAGTCAGGAAGATCATCCTTTTCGCGGTGCGGAAATTCTCCGGGAAAAAGGCTATCCGGAAGAATGGGTGCTGGCTATTCTCAGCCATGCAAACTACAGCGGTGTTCCCCGCGACACGTTAATGGCGAAAACACTCTTTGCAGTGGATGAATTAAGCGGCTTTATCACCGCCGTTACCTATGTGCGGCCGAATAAGACGGTTGCGGAAGTTAAAGTAAAGTCGGTAAAGAAAAAACTGAAAGACAAGCGGTTTGCCGCTCAGGTTAGCCGGGAAGATATCCGGGAAGGCGCCGAAGGATTGGGTGTTGATCTCGATGAACATATCGAATTTGTAATTGCCGCAATGCAGGAAAAAGCAGATGTTTTAGGTTTATAAGTGCTTGGACAAAGGTAGAGTAGATAAGATTATCTCCGAAGTTTAGACGTCATTTGCCCATTTGCAAATCTATAAATGGGCAAATGAAATGACATGGAATAAATAAGGAGATTTGGTAATCGCCTAAATGTTTTTGTCCTCTTACTACCAGAAATAATAAGGATATTGAACCATGGCACAATTCGAAGCAATTCTCGCCTCGCTAAAAGCGAATGGCGGCGAAGAAACAACACTCTATAAAGGAGTGAGTAAAGCGCAACTGGACAGCCTGGAGAAACAATTAGGATACAGCCTGCCGCTCACCTACAAACAGTTTTTGCAGACATGTAACGGTTTTCGTTTGGGATTTACCAAAGCATTGTTCGGTATCCATGAGAACGAATCGCTGGACCTATACGCCAACTATCGCTGGGAAACGAAAGAATCCTCCCAGCCGTTAAAGAAGCATCTATTACCAATTGCCCCGAATGGGTTGGGCGATTACTACTGTCTGGATCTAAAAACGGTCTCCTCTTCCGGCGAAGAAAGCAACGTGGTTTTTTGGCAGCATGATAATTTTCGTTCAAAAAGCTTTCCGGTCTTTGCGGAAAATTTCCACACATTTATTACCCGCTTTTTACAGGAATCATAATACCTTTCGGCCGGTTCAGGGTTTATTTTGGTAGCCTCGTATAGATATTAGTTGCTGTGAAAGTCGTTCTTGCATTGTTGACCCATAAAATCGAGGTAGGAATTATGAAAAAGCTGTTGGTCGTTTTAATCTCCGTCATTGTCCTCTTTTCGTCCTGTAGCCGTCATCATACCGTTGTTATGCGAGATTCATCCGCTGCATCAGCTTTTAACGCGAAAGTAAACGGAAAACGCACGAAAATTCATTTACATAATGGCAGCGCTTTTAGTGGCAACAATAATCGTATAATTGGGGATTCATTGTTTTGGTACGAACGCCACTCAAATTACAAAAATTCAGCGAGCCTGACCGATGTTAAC
>JAUIFT010000200.1 GCA_030430345.1 Calditrichia bacterium
TTATCATAATATTGCTATTATCCATAAAAATAAAGGTAATTATCAAGAAGCCTTAAAATATCATCAATTGGCCCTGGCGATGAAGATCGGGCGTGATAACATCGTAAATTCCTATATCGGCATCGCCAATGTCTACTTTCGGATGGGTGATTATAATCAGGCACAACAACATTATTTGAAGGCACTAAAAAATTTGGAGGATTCATCCGATACGCCCAATTATCCCTTATTGGCAATCGCTCATCAGGAATTCGGTAATTTCTACCTTCATACAGATAGTCTCGATCTTGCTGCGCAACATTATCAAAGGGCGATTGACCTGCAGAAGAATTACCTGGGAGAAAGGCATCCACTGCTTGCGGAGAGCTATGTAAAGATGGCGGAAATTACCGGCAAACAAGAAAATGTAAGCGCCGCTCTTGATTTTATTTCTGCCGCATTTATGGCAAATAATATCGAAAATATCCAGAATCCTGTTCCCTTTTTGACCAGAAAAGCAATGTCCAGGAAAATCCTTCTGGAAACTTTTTATCGAATGGGAATTATACTTTCTGAGAATGCCAGCAAAAATGATGATATCCACTTAATGAAAAAGGCTATCCTCCCCCTTCGCAAGGCGGTTGCACTGATTGAAGAAATTTATCATGATTATCGCCGGGAAGGTTCGCGCCTTTTTCTCCGCGAGAGATCCCAGAAAATTTTCGAAGCGGCGACTCACTGCGCACTCAATCTTTACAAGGATAGCAGTAATAAAAAATATGCCGAAGAAGTTTTCAGGTTAATGGAACGGGGAAAAGCCAGTTTATTACGACAATCTTTTCAAGATTCCCGAGCGAAACATTTTGCTGGTATCGCCGATTCCCTCTTGCAGCAAGAAGAAGATATTAAGATCGACCTCGCTTACTATGAGACCAAACTGCAAAAGGAACAGCACAAGGCACATCCGGATGAAAAAAAACTGCGGGACTTTCAGGCCAAACAATTTGATTTAAAACAATCCTATGATGCTTTGATCGCTGAATTAGAGGAAAAAAATCCGGCTTATTTTCAACTTAAACATCGTAAGGATGAACTCTCATTAGCCGATTTGCAATCCACGCTTCCATTGCATAGCGTGCTGGTCTCCTATTTTGAAGCAGAAAAACACCTGACCATTGCAACGGTTACCGCAAAAAGGCTTCTGGTACGTTCAGTACCGAAACCCCTTGAATTTGATAAATCCGTTGCCACTTTTATAAAGTCCCTACGAACCGAGTTTCATCAACGGGCTTATTTAAAGCATGGACAAGAATTGTATCAGTGCTTAATTACCCCGATCGAAGATGTACTTGCCGCTCATAAAGGGGTGATTTTTATACCGGACGGTGTACTGCATTATATCCCCTTCGAAGCCTTGATTGATCCAGCTGCCCTTGCACCTGCACAGGAAAATGAAATCGCATTTTCAACGCTGCCATACTTGATTAAAAAATTCGATATATCCTATCACTATTCGGCTGCCTTATATCGTCAGACACTGCTAATCAACAAGCAAACAACCGTTAACAGTAAAGGATTTATTGGATTTGCGCCAATCATCTGGCCGGAGAGCCGGGGAGAAAAAGATCAGCTGATAGCATCTGCAGAGCTCCAACCGGATAACATCCGCAGCGCTTACCGGCAGTCCCGTTTTCCGCTTCCCTTCACCCGCCTGGAAGTAGATTCGATAGCCTTCGCTTTTCGGGCACGGGGTCATCAGGCAAAAACACTGTTTTTCGATAAAGCTTCGGAGGGCGCATTCAGGCGCAGCGCCGGCAACTTTCGCTACGTACACCTTTCGACACATAGCAAAGCAAATGCGAACTTACCGGCGCTATCCAATGTTGCCTTTTTTCCTTCCCCGGACTCATTAGCGGTTTTATCAGATCAAAGTGAGACCAAGCAAAATCATCAAAAACAACCTTCGGCTTAATGCTGATTTGCTGGTGTTAAGCGGCTGCGAAAGCGGCCTCGGGAAATTAACTCGAGGGGAAGGATTAATGTCGCTTACCAGAGGATTTCTCTATGCCGGTGCGAATAACATCGTTGTCTCCCTCTGGAAAGTGTATGACAAAGAAACTAGTGCCTTAATGATTAATTTTTACCGGGAAGTTTTGAAGGAACGCTCTTATTCTGCCGCCCTTCGACAGGCAAAATTAAAATTGCTGGAAAATGAAAATACGGCTTTTCCCAGCTATTGGAGTGGCTTTGTGCTCATCGGAAACTAGGGCGCGAAGAAAAACGGGCGGCGGTAATAGAATCGCCCGATATGCAATTGATCGGTTTCATCCAGGAGCACCCAGTAGTAAAGCCCCGGCGTCAGCGATTCTTGTAAACGATATTCGCTGCCACTAATTTGCCGCCGGAAGATTTCCCGGCGCTGGTTATCAAAAATCAGCAATTCGTAATTGCCAGCCTCAACAGCATTTTTGAATTCCCAACGAAAAAGCACCTCCCCGCTTATGTTTGCATCATTCGCAGGCGTCAGGGTTAAATCCGGAGTAGTGGAGCGTTGAAACTGGGAAATCCGTGATTCCAGGAAGCCGTGCGGCGTAAAATTTTCTCCGTAAGTTTGCCCGATTTGGTAATCCTGATATAATAGCGGCGCAAAGGTCAACATTCCAAGAAAAACAACCGTCAGCGCCAATCGTCCGTACGCCGGGCGAAATCCTCCGGATGGCAACTCAATACTAAACAATTTTTTGAAGCGATGATACCAGGGTGCTGCCGGCTTCTCGAAAGCGCTAGCTCCCTCCTGCCGGATGACCGCCACGCCCGCTTCCAGCAATTTCAAGGCGTTATAGCAGGTCTGGCAATCGAAATAGTGGGTTTCAAAATCCAGCATTTCCGCATCGCTCATCTCCCCGCTCAGGTAGCGGACGATCAAATCATCGCGGTTTTTTATTTCACAAGACATCTTTTCCTCATTTACTAAAACTGCCTAATAATATCTTTGATTTGGCAGCGTATATATTGAGTAAAAATTTCATATTAAGTACTTGAACAACAATATTTTGATAAGAGAAGCGGCACTCATCCACCCTTTGCCCATTTACAAAGATACAAACGGGAAAGGCATCAGCAAAAGACCGTTGACCTATTTATTATCTAAATAATTTTGTCCACTTACTTAATCCTTATATTTTCCCTGTAAGCATTTCAACAACAACTTTAAAGCATAATTAATTCTTTCGCTCACCCGTCGCCGTTCCATATCAAGCATCTCGGCAATATCCCCAATAGATAAATCCTGATGAAAGCGCAAAGTAAGCGCAGTCGCATAATTGGTGTTCAATTGCGCGAGACAAGATTTTACTCGGAACTGCTGCTCCCGAGAAATCATCAGGTTTAGTGGTTTGGCAGCAACCGCCGGTTCGGGATGATCGTCCGGGGAACCGGGATCAAAATATTTTCGTTCCTGCTTTTTCTTCCGGAAATACATCGCGATGGTGTTATAAACAACCCCGGCGATAAAAGCGCCCAATGGCTTCCCTTTTTCGGGGTCAAAACTTCCTTTTCGTAGTGATAGTAATATTCCTTCATTTATTTTCGCAAGTGTATCCGCACGGTTTTCCTCCGATTCCCGGCTCATCCGTATTCGCACCATCGTTCGGATCTCATCCTGAAAACGGCGGAATACAGCTTCTTCGGCAGATTTGTCCCCGCTCTTAATCTGTTCAACCCATTCAATTTCGGAATGTTGAGCCACAGCCAACGCCCTTTCAGGAATCCTCAGTTGTATCGCTTTTTGGTATAATTAACTGAATGTAAAACTTTTTTTCAATATATCCAATTGGGCAGCAAAAGGATAGATGTGGGCGCGCCATAACAGCAACATCCCAATAAAATGGCAGTGAATTTTCCTAAAGAAAGCACTGTCTAAAAAACAATATCCTAACTGTCTTAAAGGAGTTTTCCATGAAACAGATGAATCGAATCTTTGTAATTACAGCTATCTCTTTGTTAATCGGCGGTTTACTAAATGCTCAGGATACGACTCTTGTGGTTTCGGAATCCGGTAAAGTTGGTGTTGGCACCACAAATCCGACAGAACTGCTGCACCTCCAGCAAGCGGATAAACCTACCCTTAAGTTGCAATCCGCAGGAGATGTTGCCGGCAGGCTATCTTTTCGCCAAGCCAATGAAACCGGCATTGATATCTATTATAACAGTGTCGATGATGGTCTGTCTTTCGAAACATTTGGGGGCGGCGCCTCTTTGGGTATTCCCCTCTATCTAAAACAGAATAATGGCAATGTTGGCATCGGCACAACTGCACCAGCCAGTAAGCTGGAAGTCGCCGGTATGGTTCACGCTAGCAGCGGCGGGTTTAAATTTCCGGATGGCAGTACCCAGGAAACGGCAACCAAGTTCATGAAATTTACTTTGAACCTCGGTGCTACTGTTCCGGCAATTCAGGGCGGAAGAGCCTGGACGACGATTGGACCGATAAGTGGCCTCGAACCAGGTGCAACCGTAGTTGTTTCGCCCAGCGATTTATTGCCACTTGGTGTCGTTCTCAACTATGCGTTAGTATCTGCCGAGAATCAAGTTCGAATACTTTGGATCAACGCGACTTCGAATGAAATTACTGTGCCTGACATGGATTATTACTTTACGGTATTCAATCCGGGCAATAATTCGGCGCCCAATGCGGTCAATCCTTCAAATATCTCTGTTATCAGCCAATCAACGGATTAACAAAAACGAGAAATATTCGATATCGCAATTTTTCAATTGTTCATTAAGAATACAGTGCTGATAGCGAATAGAAAGAAGGAGATAATATGAAATCAACACGCTTTTCTTCGACATGCTTAAATATCGCAGTATTGATATTACTCGGCAGCTTGTTTCACACTGCGATGGCCCAGAATTTAATCGTGCAAGACACGACAATTACAACTGCGGCATCGTTTGCAGCAGAGAATATTATTGCTGGACCTGATGTGCTTATAGACAATAGCGGTGTTGCGACCTTTACTGCACGTAACAGCAAAATCACCAACCGGTTTTATGTCGTCGCCGGTGGGAAATTTCAGGTGATTAGCAGCAGTACCCCCGTGGGTGTAGCACCGGACAACGCCGGAGATCCTGTTTTATCTAATCTACCCGCAGTTTTCGCCCTGGCGCAAAATTATCCGAATCCGTTTAACCCGAGCACCACTATTCGGTTTTCCCTACCGGCAACGGAAACGGTGCGTTTGAAAATCTACAATGCCCGGGGGCAATTGGTAAGAACCCTAATCGACGGTAACCGGGCCGCTGGTAATTATGCATTGAAATGGCATGCAATTACCGACAATGGACATGCGGTCAGCAGTGGTATCTATTTCTATCGACTTGATGCAGGTAAATTTATCCAAATCAGGAAGATGGTGTTATTGAGATAATTATCACTCCACCGCTATTATCCGACCCCGCTTATAATGATGAATTGTAAGCGGGGTTTTTGATTCTTTCGCAACGTATATTTGAATTAAGCACCAGGTTCGTTTATATTGAATTCAAGACATTAAACAAGGAAAATATATGGCAACCCATGCTGGTGACTTAGTGAGTTTTTCCATCAGAAGTAATGGCAGTGAAATTCCCGATACTTATGAAGTTTTGGACATCACCGTTAAAGAGAAAGTTAATGCTATTCCGTATACAGTTATTACGCTTCTCGATGGGGATCCATCCGGAGAAAATTTTCCAATCGCGAATCATTCAACTTTCGCGCCGGGCACTTCTATTCAGGTAGATGCCGGCTACGATGAAAGAAACAGTACGATATTTAAGGGCATTGTTACCAGAAATTCTATCGTCATAAATTCAAAAGCAGGCAGCATTTTAAAAGTCTCCTGTGCCGCAACCGCACTGCGCCTGGTCCGCTCCGTGCAAAATAGATCTTTTGCCAATAAAACCGATGCCGAAATTATTTCCCAGTTGTGCCATGATCAGGGCTTAAAAGTCCATATTCCGGCAACGAATTTAATCCATGAAAAAGTTTTCCAGAACAGAATCAGCGATTGGGATTTTATTCTGGAACGGGCAACTGAAAACG
>JAUIFT010000201.1 GCA_030430345.1 Calditrichia bacterium
GTAAGGTGCCGTTATAAACGCCGCGTATGCTTCGTTGCTTATCAACTAAAATGAAATTTTTGCTATGCAGGTAATCATTCTCATCCTTTTGAAAACCAAGGTCTTCATCGGCAAAGTAAGATTTTCGGGCGATATCGTAAATCGCCTTCCGCTCCCCGGTAACCAGATGCCATTTACCGGATACCGCTCCCTGACGTTCAGCATATTTTTTCAGCACCGGCACAGTGTCAATTTCCGGAGCAACGGTATGAGAGGGCAGGAAAATTTCTTCATCGAACTCCTCGTTATGACAGAACATTTTTTAATATCAAAAACCACCGGGCGGACCATTCCCCCGCCGGCGTGGTTTTGGGCCACGGGGCCCTCTTCCCGGCGGGCCTCCGGGGCCGGGGCGATTGTTCCGTTGCAATTCGCGCATAACGCTGCGAAACTTGTCCCGCTGCGCCGGTTCGCAAATTTCCTTTAAGGCCTGAAAGTGTGCAAAGCGGGCGTTTTCAATCGCGGCATGCATTTTTCCCACTTCCTGCGCCCATTGGGCCACTTTCGCCGAGTCCGGGTTTTCCCGAAACAGTTCATCGGTAATTGCCTGACGCAGATCATTCATTTCCCGATGGATTTCCCGGGTTTCTTCAAAATGAATATCCCGAAGTTTGCGGAACTGCTCGACTTGCACATCACTAAGTTGCAATTCCGATATCAGAAAGGCCTCTCCCCCGCTTCTCTTGCCCTTATCAAACCCGGAAAAATTCTTCATCCATATCGCTGATAACGTCAGCAGGTTTAAAACAACCAGTAAAACAATAACCCACATTGTTAGCCGGTTTTTCTTAAAAATGTCCATAGCACCCTACTTCAATATTTTTTACGTCACTTAAAAAATATATTATTGGCTTCCTTATTCATCCCAGATAAAGCTACTGCTGCTCTCATTCATAGAATACTCTTCTGCAAACGCAGACAGGGCCGATTCCCGGTCACTGCTGCTTTCACTGTTTCCCTGGAATACCCAGTAAACCGAAAACAGATTGACTGCAACCAACATCACCAGCATCGCCGGCAATATATACCTCAACATTCCCCGGCGCCTCTCCAATGGTTGCTCGGTTCGCTCCATTTCCTGAATCTTGGCATTCAGACGGGTGTAAAAATAAGGATCCGCTGCCAATGGCTCCATATTATCCATAGCGGCCAGCGTCTTCTGGACTTCTTCATTAATATGGTCGCGTTTACTCATATACTTACCCTTCCAGGATTTAGTTAAGTAAAGGGAAAAAATATTAAGACAATACCCAGATCGTCCGTCATTTGCCCATTTGCAAATCTACAAATGGGCAAATGACGCCTGAGTTTAAAGTCTCGATATTTTCACTTCTACTTCATTTATCATATTATTTCTGTCTCATTACTTATTCAATCGCTTTACTATGCTTTTGATTTTTTTCGTAATAATTCGCCAGTTTTTTCTGCAGCGATTTTTTTGCCCGATGGATCAGGGATTCCACCGCCGATAGAGAAGTGCCCATAATATCGGCAATCTCCTGATAGCTGTATTCCTCATATTTACTCAGCACAAAGGCGGTCCGTTGATTATCCGCCAGCGAATTCAAAGCTGCTTGAAGCACTTTCTGGCGTTCCCGGTTCTCCAGTTTGCTATCGGGATTTCCACCATGGGAGGCCGGTATTTTTTCCGCGACCGCTTCCAGCCCCAACGAGCTCTTCAGAAAGTTCATCCGTTTCTTCCGCTTTCGTTTTCGGATCAAGTCCAGGGAACGGGTAACGGCAATGCGATAAATCCAGGTAGAAAGTTTCGCCTCCTCGCGAAAATCCCGGATAGATTTATACACCTCCAGGAAAACTTCCTGGGCGACATCTTCCGCATCTTCCCGGCTGAGCAGAAACCGGTAGCAGGTGTTGATTACCCGTTCCTGATGAGTTTCTACCAATATACGAAAAGCTGCAGCACTGCCTGATTTTAACTGTAGTACCAGTTCCTTATCCAACGGACTCCGACCCATTAAATATTCTTCAAATACTGAGACGACGCTTTTTTCGCAAACTTGCGCACTTTTTTATAAAAAGGTGCAAATGTTACATAACTGCAAATCAATGATACATAACTTCAACCATTTCGGCAAATAGTCTAAATGCAGGAAAATTTACCGTTTGCATTGTACATGTTTATAAAACATTGACACATAGTTAAAAGATATCTAAAGGCTGTTTTCCTATTTTGCTAGCGCAGCATTGATAAACGAAACAGCAGCAAATCAAAACAAAGCGAGGTGTTACAATGAAAACTTTATCCTCAAGCACATTTTCTGAAAAGCAGGTAGCGGCAAGCGCCCCCTACTTTAGCACAATGGATAGCAGCGAGCAAGAATATGCCATGCGTTATCTCAGTCAATTAAAAAAGTTCTCGTTTAACGAGCAGGACCGTATTCTTTCAGCAATTTCCCTGGATCATGCACCGGGGCATGCATTACTTGATGCGGCAATGCTGGCAAATGCGGATCTCATCTTTCCGGAGAAGCAACTATCGCCAATGGAATTGCTGACGCTTGGGCAGGAAAAATGTGCTACGGTGATCGCTCTCTCCTGCCAGTCTGTAGAAACGCTTACGGATATCGCTGCTTTTTTGCAAGCGGCAAACCCCGGATACCGGGTCATTATCGTATCGGACAAAAATTGCCCGAAGCAATCTGCGGATTTCGTCGCGAACGCTTTAGACGAAGCAACGCAGCAATTACAGGTCGTTGAATTGTAAGGATCGGTAAGAGAATTCACTAAATAATTAATTGGCAATCAATTTATTAAAAGGTAGAAGAACATGGCATCAGTTCAAGCAAAGCAAGACACCCGTTACAATGAAGCACAATTACATCATTTGCTCAATCAAAGCCTGGTAGAATTTGGGGCTGCAATGAATGCGCCGCTCATCCTCATCGGGGATAAATTGGGTTTATACAAAGCAATTGCCAACGATGGCCCGCTGTCCACCCGGGAACTGGCAGAAAAAACCGGCACTTTTGAGCGATATGTGCGGGAGTGGGTCCGCGCCCAGGCAGCCAGTGGTTTCGTTACTTACGATGAGATAAACGATCGCTACAGTATGAGTGAGGAGCAGACCCTGCTGTTTGCAGATGAAGATAGTCCCATGTTTGTTATTGGTGGATTTCAGTCAGCAGTAGCAGCGGCAAAGTCCTACAACAATCTTCTCGATGCATTTCAAAGCGGAAATGGCATTGGCTGGCATGAGCATGACTGTGGCCTTTTTCACGGCACGGAGCGATTTTTCAAACCGGCCTATGCTTCAAATTTAATTAGTAGCTGGTTGCCCGCACTGAAAGGGATGACGGCAAAACTGGAGGCAGGCATTCGCGTGGCGGATGTCGGTTGCGGATATGGCGCGGCCCTGATCATCATGGCGCGGGAGTTTCCCAACTCAACCTTCGTTGGCATCGATTACCACGCTGCTTCGATTGATGCCGCCCGGCAAAAAGCCGCTGACGCCGGTGTTGCCGATCGGGTATCATTTTATACTGCCAGCGCCCAGGAATTTTACAGCGACGGCTATGACCTTATCACCACATTCGATGCCTTGCATGATATGGGCGATCCGGTCGGCGCAGCTGCAAACGTTTTCCGTAATCTTAACCCCGGCGGCAGCTGGATGATCGTTGAACCACAAGCCAGTGACCGGGTATCTGAAAACCTCAATCCTCTGGGGCGGGCGCTGTATGCCGCTTCTACCATGTTTTGCACGCCGAATGCCCTGAACCAGGAAGTCGGCATGGCGCTGGGCGCGCAAGCCGGGGAAAGCAGCATTCGGGAAGTGGTAACCATGAGTGGCTTCACACAGTTTCAGCGAGTGGCGGAAACCCCTTTTAATATGGTTTTTGAGGCGAAGTGCTGAGAACCTGACAAACATTATTGCCCATTTGCAAATATGCAAATGGGCAACACAGATACACGACCTGGGCACAATCGGAATATTTTCTACCCAGGTAATTATTGAAAAAATGAAGAGTGATCGATAAGGAGACCACCATGGACTATGGTCCGGAAAAACTAGCCGCAATCAAGAGAGCTTTCGAGCGAAACTCCCGGGCAGTCCAGCTGCGGCCGGCGATTGCTCAAAACACTGCAATCACCAAAGTACGCGCGCGCCAGGGCATCACCTGTGAAGTGGAAGAAGGCAATTGGAAATTCCGGGTTGATATGGGCGATAAGCACGGCGGCAATAACACCGGCCCCAATCCGGGTGTTTTTGGACGTGCCGCCCTCGGTAGCTGCTTGGCCATCACTTACGTCGTCTGGGCTTGCAAACTTGGGATTCCCTTCGAATCGATCGACGTAGAAATTCATGCCGATTATGATACCCGGGGATTTTATACCGACGCGGGCATTGCCCCCGGCTATCGGCAAGTGACTTATGTCGTCAATATTCAGAGCGATGCGCCGGCAGCGGAAATCATCCGCATGCTGGACGATGCCGATACCCATTGCGCCTATCTGGATATTTTCGCGAACCCACAAAGAATGAAAAGAAAAGTCAACATTTCAACAATGGAGATAGCATCATGATGGATGGAAAATTTCAAAAACGAATTCAGCGTTATGGCTGGAATAAAGCGGCAACCTATTACGATCCTTTCTGGCAGCAGCAACTGAAACCGGCCCAGGACCTGTTACTGGAAATGGCCGGTCTGCAACCGGGAAAAACGGTGCTGGATATCGCTTGTGGCACCGGCCTGGTCACCTTTCCCGCCGCCGGCATTATTGGCGACAGCGGCAAAATGATCGCCACCGATATCTCGGAGGGTATGCTGGTTATCGCCCGGGAAATTGCCCGGGACAAAGGGTTTAATAATATCGACTTTCAACGGATGGATGCGGAAAAGATTGAATTGCCGGATAACAGTGTAGACAACGCCCTTTGCTCTCTCGGGCTGATGTATGCGCCGGATCCCCTGGCAGCGCTAAAGGAAATGCATCGAACGTTAAAGCCGGGCGGCAATGCGGTAGCGGCGGTATGGGGGAAACGTTCAAACTGTGGATGGGCGGAAATTTTTCCCATCGTCGATGCCCGGGTTGATTCCGATGTATGCCCGATGTTTTTCCAGCTGGGTACCGGAGAATCGTTGAAAATGCAATTCGAAATAGCCGGTTTCCGCAATATTCGTTACGAGCGCATTTCCACCACGCTTTACTATGAAACGGCAGAAATTGCCAGCGGTGCAGTATTCGCCGGCGGCCCGGTAGCCCTGGCTTATCACCGTTTTGATGATGCCACCCGGGAAGCAGCCGAACTGGAATATCTCCAATCTATCGAAGAATTCCGTGATGATAAAGGCTACCACGTTCCGGGCGAATTTGTCGTCGTTAGTGGAGAAAAATAAACTATAATTCTTTATTCAGGGAAACTATCATGACCAGACTTCAAGTGCTTAAAAAGAATCTGAAAAGTTCCGAGCCGCGCTCTTCCGGGCGTATAATGGCCTTGAACGATCTGTTTTTTGAAACCGTCAATGTAGACATTACTAAAGCTGCCGCTTTGGCTGATCAAGCGTATAAGCTTACCAGCGATTTGGACGATCCGCTTGGTGCGGTATATCATATTCGCAATACAGCCATGCTGGCATACTTTAACCAGAAGATGGTAGTGGCAAAACAAAAATTCCAGCAGGCCCTTGAAACATTCAAGGTGCTTGACCACCTGGCGGGACAAGGAGAATGTCATTTTTTTCTCGGGCTGATCTACTGGGAGAACGGTGACCAGACCCGCGGGTACGAAAGTGTTACCCGCGCCCTCTCATTAGCGCGTTCCGCGGAAGATCGGCATGGCGAAGCCTGGGCGCTAACCATGCTCGGTGGTTTTTGCTATGATGAAGAAAACTATTGCCAGTCTCTGACCTATTGCCGCCAGGCGAACCGGATTTTTCATCATTTGCAAAGCGATGAAGGCCTGGTCCGTTCCCTGAACTGTATCGGCAATAATTATCATTGCCTCGGAGCGCCGGACAAAGCATTGAAGTATCAATATATGGCG
>JAUIFT010000202.1 GCA_030430345.1 Calditrichia bacterium
CAACTTTCTCCCCGGCACTATTCGTCGCATTCCACTGCACATTATAATTCCCGACGGCCCGATTTCCACTCACTAACGTTTTCACCAAACGCCCGGTAATGTCATAAACTTTTAGTTGAACAAAGCCGACATCCGAAATCGCAAATCCGATATGGGTTATGGGATTAAACGGATTGGGATAATTCTGATCCAACGCAAAATCTGCCGGCACGGCGATTTCTTCGTCCCCGATCGCGAGTGGATCTTCCCCGCCGGAAAAGGTGAGCACCAGTCCCTCGTCGGAAGCACCGACCAGTTCAAACGTATTATTGCCATCAATCGAAGGCAGGATCGCCACGGCGTTCACCTGGTTGCTGGGGAAAGTATAATCGAAAAGCAGGGAATCGCCCTTTCCACTCAGCAGATGCACCTTGCCGGGCGGGGTGGCATTGGTGCCGCTGCCCACCCAGACTTCTTCAATGCCATCGCCGGTGATATCCGGGACAGCAACAATGCCATTCTGATACCCCATCGGATATTGCCAGAGAATATTCCCATCCGCACCACTCAGGCAGGTAGCGCCGGCGGCAAACGAGGCAACGAGAATATCATCCACGCCATCTTCATTGATGTCGCCAATCCGGTCCATTTCGATAATACCGGAGAGGCCGCCCAGGGTGCGCATCCACATCTCGGTACCGGTTTCGCCATCTACCCGGAAAATCCTGGAAAAATATTCCGCAACAATCACGTCCGGGGTTTCGCCGCTGATTGGCAATTCAAGGATCTCCTTCGGATTGTAATCGGCGGTAACTGCCGGGAAGTCCCATACCGGGAAGCCGGTCGCGCCATCGAGGCAATAGGCTTTTTTATCATCAGAGCCGTTGTTGCCCACACCGATAACCGCATCGGGGACATTATCATTATTAATATCATCAATAGAAATAATGGTTTTCCCGAAAGATAAATTCGGTCCGGGGTAGGTATAGCTCCATTCAACCGCCCCGCTTGCGCCATTAAAAAGATAGGCGCTTTTATAGCCATTGCCGGTTTCGTTGCCGCCGGCAATCGCCAGTACATCTACCACCCCATCATTGGTAAAATCCCGCTGGGCATCAACCGCTTCAAAATCCCCGAGGCCAAAGCTGTTCGGATCATTCGTGCCGAATTCCCAGAGAATATCCCCATTAGTACCGTTGATGGCATAGACGTGCTCGTTCCCGCCGCCGGTGGCGATAACCACATCGTTATAACCGTCGCCATTGAGGTCTTCGGCGATCGCCAGGGCATCCTGCACCCCAAAATCAAAATTCCCCCCAATCGACCCGGCGCTGGAATTACTGATATAGCTGGTGAACGTCCAAAGGGTATCGGCAGTGCCACTGCTGGCGCCGTTAATGCAAAGAATCAGGTAATTTTCCGTGGCGACAATTACCTCGCTGACACCATCGCCGGTAATGTCATTGATCGCCCGCAAGCCATCGACTTCATATTCCTGAAAGGATCCGGCCAGCGGATTATCCATTACTTGGTATTGCCAGAACTGGAAGCCGGTGTTGAAGGGCCCGGCGGTGCCGCTGCCGGATAATGCCACCGTCAGGTTCGGATTAGAGGGATCATCGCTGCTAACGGTGAGAGTATCCTGGTAACTGCTGGCGGAGGTCGGGGTAAACCAGACGGCTACGGTAACGGTATCATCCCGGGCAACGTCGAAAGGTAATTCCGGAGCGTTTACGGAAAAGTTGGCAGTCGTTGTCGAGAGTGAAGATATGGTTAGGGGAACAAAACCCTGATTGACGATTTTCAACGGCCAGCTGCCAACCCCTTCCCCGCTGACCCAAACATTGCCAAAATCGTGCGACGTTGCCCCCAGAACCGCGGTCGGGTCCGGATATAGTCCCTTCCCACTCAAATCCACGATAGTTTCCGGGGTAACCGGGTCGTTGGTCCGGATCGTCAGTGTCGCATGGATGGTGCCGTAAACCAGCGGGGTAAAACTGATTTCCATCGCCAGCCCGGAGTCCGGCGCCAGCGTTAACGGGAAACCGGATAAATTGCTGCTAAATGCGTCATTGCTGAAAATCAGGGTGTCGATGGTGAGGTCGGCGGTGCCAGGATTGTTGATGCCATTGATGAACGTTTTACTCTGCCCGATTTCCGTGAGGGAGAAATTCATTTCATCGGCGGAGATATTAATGCTCGGTGTGCCGCCGCGGGTATCGAACTGGTAGATCAAGCTATTGGTGGTTTGATAATGCACCAGCCAGAAATATTGCCCGTCAAAGGTCATATCGCGCGGGGAGGCGGTGGGATTATCAGCAAAGTTGCCGGTATAACTGCCATCGGCGGGGTCATATTCGTACACTTCCTGGCGGGTTGCCCCGAAACCGGTATCTTCCGCACACCAGAAATTAGTGCCGTTATAAGCAATGCCCATCGGCTGCTCCCCGACGCTAACGATGGTATCCTGCGGGACGCCAAGGGTATCCATTTTGATAATCACATCCCGGCCACTTGTATTACTGGCATAATATTGCGTATACCAGATGTGGTCGTCGTAATAAGCCATGCCACCAATGTAGTTATTTTCCGGACTGTTAAGCGTTTTCAAGACCGCACCGGAAGATGGATCGACCTTATAGAATTTATCGGGATGATTCGCTGACGGCAGGTCCATAAACACCCAAAGATTTGTACCATCATGGGCCATTGCTTTTACAGTGTAAGAACCGCTGGGCGGCACAAATGGCACAGTAATGCTGCCCTGGATAGCGCCGTTCTCCGGATTCACTTGCCAAATTTTGTTGTCGTTTGTAGAAGACGTTCCGACCCACAGGGAGGCGCCATCCCAGGCAAGGCCATAGGGATAATTCGGTGCCGGTATCGTCTTAATTATCGTCCCGGATTGCCCCCAGGAAACAGTTGAAAAGCAACAAAAACAAACCATTAAAACATGAATGACACCTGTCTTTATCGACCTCATCATGGCACTCCTTCTTATATTTGGGATTCAGGAAACATTAGTAAAATAGCGCAGAAATAACTTTTAGACAATACGGAAAAAATCCCTGATGCAAAGCGGCGATTTTCTTGCGAAACTAATATTTTCCGCGAAAATAGCCCCCAGCAATCTATTTGCAAATACCCCCTTTCTTCCATATATTTCAGCATCATTGTAACTCAAAGGAAAAGCGAGCGTAAGTGAATGAGTGTTGAGGATAAGAAAAGTATTGAACAACGACGTGCGGAGGATCAGAAGTTAATTCATGCGGCGCGGAATGGGGATCAGAAAGCTTACGAAGCATTACTGAACAAGTATCGGAACCTCGTTTATCACGTAATGATTAAGATGGTCCGGAATCCCCAGGAAGCGGAAGATCTGTCTCAGGAAGCATTTATCAAGGCCTTCAACGCACTCGCATCTTTTAACGAGGAATTCGCTTTTTCGACCTGGCTGATGAAAATCGCCACCAATAATTGCATCGATTATCTCCGGAAGAAAAAGCTGAAGACCTACTCGATTGATGAGCCGATTCAGTACAAAGATGAGCGGGTGAAAATTGAAGTGCCAGATAAAGATCCGACACCGGAGAAGCTTCTGCTGACGGAAGAGCGGAAAACATTAATTGATGATGCGGTGCAATCCCTACCTCCACGCTACCGGCATGTGATTGTCTTGCGGCATAAGGAAGAAAAATCCTACGAAGACATTGCCGAAATTCTACGATTGCCCCTGGGCACCGTGAAAGCCCGTATTTTTCGGGCGCGGGAAATGCTCAATAAAAAGATTAAGGGCATCCTGTAAATAAGCCGCACGTTATGTCGATTGATTATCCTCCGAAGTTTAATTAGCAGTTTGCGGTTCAGGTTTATCCTGCCCAGTGTAACTGCAACTGCCACTGGCATTCAGAAAGTGACATATGCAACCCGGCACGGTCTCAATGAAGAGAGAGATAACATGTCACATTAAATTAACAGTGTAGTATATCAGGAAAACTTATTATGAAAACCTTGTTTTTTTATCTCACCTTTTCCCTGGCAGCAATGATGACGCTGTCTGCAGCGCCTCGCGATAACGGCGAGGAACAAAGCAAACTGAAGAAGTCCGTCGATATAACCAGCGAAAAATCAATTTTTGCGAAAATCAAAGTAAACAATGGGTTGGTATATCTCAACCAGGCCAACACCTCCCAGGCATTTGCCGGTGAGTTCCTCTTTACAGAAAGGCCACCACTGGTTTCCTATGAAGTGGTTGGCGATGAGGGCCGGCTTTCCGTAAAGTTCACGAAAAAGAGTGGCAAGAATCGCGACGGCAATGATGACGATGGTATTTCCGTCGATTGGGACGACCGTTACAACAATGAATGCTACCTCAACTTTACCGACCAACTGCCGCTTGATCTGCAAATGGATCTTGGCTTTATTAAGGGCGATCTCGACTTTGGTGGTTTACGCCTGGAGAATTGCGAGATCAAGACAGCAGTGAGCGAAGCGAAGATTCAGTTTTCCAAGCCGAACCGTATTCCACTGCGCAACCTGGAGATCGAAAATGGTGTGGGCGATTTGAGCGTAGAAGGCATCTGCAACGCGAATTTTGACGAAATGGATTTTGACGCCGGCGCCGGTTCCTACGAATTATCCTTCGACGGCAAACTACAACGCGATGCCGAAGTGGATATCGAAATCGGAGTTGGCAAGCTGGAAATCTATCTGCCCCGCAATGTCGGCGTTCGTGTGCGGGTTGAAAAATCGTTTCTCTCCAGCTTTGATATCGACGAGATCTACAAGAGCGATGATGACGAGTATTACAACGAGCATTGGAATACCGGCAAACCCAGCCTGGATATTTACCTGGAATGCGGCGTTGCGACCGTCAGCGTTTACTGGCTTGATTGATTTGGGATTGATGAACATCCGTAGATAAATTCATGAATTTATCTACGGATGTTCATCAATCCACCGAAAAAACCCACCCTTAAGAATTAACGCTCAGGAAACGAGATAGAAAACACAACTGCCCTCATTATTTTCCCCAAATTTGGTGAAATTGGCAATGTCCGGTGCTACCGGCGGAAAGTACCATCTTTAGAGCTTTACAATGAGTGATTATAGCAAAACCAAAGCAGAATTAATCGCGGAGCTGAATTTATTACGGGAAGAAGTCGCCCGCCTGAGAGAATTAAGCGAAGCAAGCGTCCATCGGCATCTGCAGTTTCAGAAAGTACTGGAACTGGTAGCAGATGCGATTGTCATCGTCAATGAGAAGGGTGATATCATGCTCACCAACGCCCGGGCAGAAACATTATTCGGGTATTCACGCGAAGAGATGATTGGAAAAGCAATTGAGATGTTAATGCCGGAGCGTTTCCGCCAGTCACATCAGGAACATCGGCAACACTATCAGGGGAAACCCTATACGCGCGGAATGGGCGCCAACATCAATGAACTTTTTGGCTGCCGTAAAGATGGCAGTGAGTTCCCGGTGGAGATCAGCCTGAGCCCCATGGAAACCGAAGATAGTATTTGGGTCTACAGCACCATCCGGGATATCAGCGCGCGAAAGGATCTGGAATCCGACATCAAAAAAAACATGCAAAAACCCCACCTGACGGAAAAAGAACTGGCAATGCTGGAAGGCATCCTTTCCATTTGTTCTTCCTGCCATAAAATCCATGACGAAAGTGATGACGTCTGGAAAACAGTTGAACAGTATATCCTCGAACATTCCGATGCCGTTTTCAGTCATGGTATTTGCCCTACCTGCTTTAAGGAATTATATCCGCAATTCTATAAAGAGTATCTTGAGAACAACCAATAGTTACCGAACTGCGTCAATGTCCAATTTTCAATAAAGAATTTCCAATGTTGAAGTGAAAGTTTTTCAACTTGATTTTTGACCCACTCCAATCTAGACTCATCATCTACATTACATGCAGCAAACACCTCATTAACATCATCTTTTCCACATTTAATATCATTTTTAAGAAACCTAATTCCTTTATTGATATTGAATG
>JAUIFT010000203.1 GCA_030430345.1 Calditrichia bacterium
AGTGCTTCGCTTTTGAGTGAACACAATTCATACGCCGAAGGCGTTACACTATAGAGCCCGGACCTAACAGGTTTTATCGTCTGCTCCGGGCGGATGGAACAACCATGACCGACAAACTCACCGCAATGATCAGCAGCACCGCCCGCGATCTCCCGGAATACCGCGACGAGGTGAAGGAAGCCTGCCTGCGTGCGGATATCTTTCCGAAAATGATGGAACAGCTCCCCGCCATACGCCTACCACTACGGCCTGGAAAACGCTCGCAAACACCTCATAAGATATCTTTTGCGCGAAAGGTTTCTTCCCGAAAACCGATATTGTGGTAAGTCTCCTACCCGCCCTGGGCAATAGATCATAATTTTTGAATTTCGCAGACCTATCTTGAAGTTCGCAAGAAGTGCTGAATCTTTTCTGTTTGCTTTCCTTATGTTGAATAAAACGTAAACAGAAAACAGCTTCAGGAGGTTTGTTATGAATCATGAACCGCAAAGTTGCCCGAATTGTGGCGGGGAAGATATCATCAAGCATGGCAAAACGTCGACCGGTAAACAGCGATATCTTTGCCAGAATCCCAAGTGCTACTGTAGTACGTTTATTGTTGATTATTCCTACAATGGCAGCAATGCCTACGTTAAACGGCAGATTATCGATTTGGCACAATCCGGCAGAAATGTTCGGGAAATAAAAAATATGCTGAAAGTCTCCGAGTGGGTGGTCATCGATACAATACGCCGGCATGAAAGCCCCTATTATTGATTTTTTACCCAGTAATAAAATTTAAACACGCGATGCGTATATTGTAGGCAAAAAAACACCAGCCCGTAGGGCGCCCCAAAATAGCCCGGGACGGGTAAAAGAAAAAATTACCCGGGCAACCCCAGGTTCGCGTTATATAATAATTTCAGCGATGCTGCCCGAAAATAAATTGCATCTGCCAGACGGTGATATTATACTCAGAAATATTCGGAAGTTTTTAGCTTTCTGCCACAAGGAGTCGTAATGTCAGATATTTCCCGCCGAACGTTTCTGAAACATAGCTTTAACTCAATTGTCAGTTATGCGCTGTTGGAAATGCTTTTCAGTAAGCGAATGTTCTCCCGAAGCATTTCTCCCTTAACTGATCACTGGGCGAAGTCGCTGAATGAATATTGCCTGGATTTGCAGAAATCGGCGATTAGTTTGACTGAGTGGCAAACGCTGGTAGAAACGCTGTTGCAGCGCATTGAGTTAAAAGAATTGATGAAATTCATCGAATTTGAGCGGCTCTCGAAAAACTTTGATTTTCCCGACCTTGGCACAAAAACCAAACCGATTATCTTTCCCCGGCTGGAAGGATTGCCGGAATCTTACGCCTTTTACCGGAAACTCTTCGGCTTAAAAAAAGGGCGGGCGATCATTCCCCATGGCCATAAAAATATGGTCTCGGCGCATTTGGTCATTAATGGTGAATTTGAATTGCGCCATTACGACAAGGTGCGGGATGAAGGAGAGCATTTGATCATTGAACCAACGATAGACGAAATTGCCGGGGTGGGGAGCGCATCTTCGATTTCTGATGATAAAAACAATATCCACTGGTTCATCACCCGCAGCGAGTTTGCCTTTACCTTCGATATGATTATGGTTAACATCGACCCGACCTTTGAGAAAACCTATGATATTGAAAATATCGATCCGGAAAACGGTGAAAAGATTTCCGGAGGATTGCTGCGCGTGCGGAAAATGGGTGTCGAAGAAGCGCTGAAGAAATACGGCAAAGAAATGCATCATCATTAAGCGGGACAGCGAATACGGGTATGGGGCTTAGGCTGCGATTGGCGCTAAAAATTATTGGGGGAGAACTGGGCGGATGGGGATTTCTGCTGTTGTTGATCCTGCCAATGTTTTTAGGATTCGGACCCAGCGTTAGTTTTTTTCTCAGAGGGGGAATCATTGCCGGCCTGGTCTTCTTACTTCTCTTTTATCAATTATGGAAAGATAATCGCTTTACCATTCGTCAGGTGGCTTACCTGCCTGATTATCCGTTATTCCTGAAAAAACTGCTTCTCCTCTTTGCAATGATTTATCCAATATACTTTCTCTTTTTAAACCGGCTCGCCTATCAGCAGCTAAATTGGGACGTTCTCGGCGCTGCTCTGTTGTTAACCGCGCTCATATTTTTCGGCGCCGCAACGATTGTTTTTCGCTCGGCGTTTATGATTACTGGTTTTTTCCTCGCCCTTATTTTAATCTTTATCCCGGAATTGTATTGGGGGACCGCGCCATTTTTATCCGGTATGCTGATTTATGCCCTTTTCTTTAACACCGGCTGGCAACTAAGATCGCCGGCCGGCAGCCTGCCACCGGAAAAAGCCTCAGAAAAGCTAACAATAACCAGGGACAATTATGTGCTTCGATTCATATTGCTCAGCAGTAAGCGCCAGGAGCATCTTCGCGGAAATTTGAAATTCTTTTTGGCGATGCCCGTTATTCTCGCTGCTTATTTATTGTATGCCATTCGTAATAATAGCAGCTTCGACCCATTCTATTATGGCATCTATCTGCAGGTAATATTGTTTGCCGGGCTGCTGTTATATGGACTAATTTTATTAAATAAATTGCGACCAACCATCGATTTTACCGGTCGCTTAAAAGATGTTGAAAGACAGCTTGCACTGCTTCTCTATGGCAGCTTTTACGGACTGGCGGCAGTTATTCTGCTTGCCGGAAGCTGGTTTGCAAACGGGATTGAACCATTGATGCTGATGGCTAACTTGCTGGGGACAATTCTATTTTGGCTCAGCACCGTACCCTGGCTGATTTACTCCCGCAGATATTATTTCCACTTCTCGCTGGTAATTTCTATCGCCATCGTTTTAATGTTGCTGAAGCCGGGATTTCAACTCTTATTCATCAGTGCAATCTTTCTCGCCAGACAATTGTATACACATACTCAAAAAGGCGCAAATTCCTAACGAACAACGAACAACGAACAACGAACAACGAACAACGAACAACGAACAACGAACAACGAACAACGAACAACGAACAACGAACAACGAACAACGAGGCAAACGAAGAAACTATATGCTAAAAATCAACCATCTAAATTTTTCTTATGCCAGAAACACCCCGGTTCTGGAAAATATTGACTATGCCTTTGAAAAGGGGAACGTTTATGCCCTGGTTGGTGCAAATGGCGCCGGGAAAACTACTTTCTTTAAGCTGCTGTTAAATCAGTTGTTACCGAATGATGGCAGCATCATTTTAAACAAGGCGCATCATCTTGAAGATCGCATGAGCTATCAGCGGCAGCTGGTTTTTTCCGGGGACGAACCGCATTTTCTGCCATACCTCAGCGGGCGGGAATGGCTCTTATTTGTTATGTCTGCCTATCATCAAACGCCGGATTTGGAGAAGTTGGCGAAGCTGCAGGACATTTTTGATTTTAGCGAATTGGATTTAAAAACGGAAGAATACAGCCATGGTATGAACAAGAAACTTTCGATGATCATAAATTTTATGGTCGATTGCCCCTGTCTGCTCTTCGACGAATCGGTTGCCGGTATCGATCCGTTCACCCTGCGTAATATTTATGAGCTGATTCGGGAAACGAAGGAGGAGAAAATCATAATTTTATCCTCCCATAGCCGGGAGCTCATCGAAGCCTGTTCTGATCAGGTATTGCTGTTAAAGGACTGTCATCTTGGCGATATCGATCAGTTCGATGATATTTTTGCCGATTGAGCCGCTGTCGTTTTTTGCCGGTACATCTTGAATTTAAGCGTTTGTTTTGCCGGTGTCTCGTAGTTTAACAACGGGGGAGACTCCGTTAACATATAGCCATCGCGGCGGGTTTCGATGCGATGCATCCCTTTACGAACATTGATAACAGCCGGGGTGGTTTTGTAAATATAACTGCCGTCGACATAAATTTTGCTGTCCAGCGGTAAGCCGGTTTCATCATATGCTTCGACTTTTACACTAACTTTTTCGTTGAAATCGATAATTAATTCCTTACGCTTGCCTTCTTCAATCTCGACGATTTTTTCCCAGTATCCATGTGTGGGGTGAGTAACTTTAATTTTATGCTTACCGGTGGAAAGCTTTTCCGCCCAGGGGATATTTGTATTTCTCCGCTTAATTTCCCCGTTAATGTAAGAGCTACCAAAAGGAAGCGCGACGATGCTAATTTCTCCAAACGCAGCGGTCAGTTTTCCATGCAATTTTGCCGTTTTCTCTGAATGAACACGAATTCGCTTTTTATAGACCTGATGTCCATCTTTTTTAAAAACAATACTATAAGGGCCTGCCGGAAGATTGTCGAGTTGCGTTGGTGTTTTCAAGCCCCGCTGGTAGCGCCCATTCAACCAAACGCGGGCACCGGGAGGATTTGATGTTAATTTTAGCCGGCCGCTCAGTGGTTTTAGCGTTGCTCTTAAGGGACGGGATTCCGAAGGCAGCACCTCAATGCTTTGCTGAAAATTGGCAAACCCTTTTTTCCGCAATTCCAGGTGATAGCTGCCCGGGGCAATTTTCTCAAAGATGTGCGGCGTGGTGACATTGGGCAGTTGCTTACCGTTCAGATAGACATCTGCTCCGGCAGGACTGGAAATTAGCTTCAGCCGGCCAAATTGGATATCATCAGCGTTGCTGCCGGTTAGACGATGATATATTTCATCAGCCGCTTCTTCCTCAGCGGATTCGCGGAGGTTAATCACCAGTGCATTGGTATCATTCGGGGAAATGTATAAGCTTGTGTCCTTTACGAAATAATTATCTTTAACCAGGCGGAAGGCAGCTTCTCCGGCTTCGGAAAGATAGGTCTCCAATGGCGTAATACCGATGTTCAGGCCGTTGATATAGACCGAGGCCCCTTCCGGGCGGCTAAGGATCGATACCGGTATTTCCGCGTCTCCCGGAGAATCTCCGGGCAGCATACTATTTTTATAGTAATAAAAAGCACTGGTACTGCCGAACAAGACTCCCAGGAACATTGCCAGAATAAGCAGTTTGAGATAAAATGGTTTAATGATATTGAACTTCCGAAAATCCAGCGTGGAAAATGGCATTTCCGGCTTAACGTCTTCAACTATATCGGTTTCCGAGGTTTGCTTTTGCTGCGGAGGCGTCTGATAAACAGCCTGAGCAGCATTTGCCTGGGTAACCGTATCAAAGATATGATCAGGGATTTTCGGCCCTTGCTGAATTGGCATTTCCCGCGGAGGGGGCAACGCTTTTACTTTTTTGTATTTCAGTTCCAGATGCTCAATATCTTCCAGCATATCCAACGCGGTTTGATAACGCCGGTTCGGGTTGATATGGGTTGCTTTGCGAACCACCCTTACAAACTCTGCGGGAATATCCGGATTGAGAAGATCCGGCGAAGGAATATTTCCTTCCATGATCGCCAACTGAATTGTCAGATTGGAATCAGTATCTCCGAATGGCAGTTTTCCAACGAGCATTTCGTAAAAACTCATGCCAATTGAATAGAGATCGCTGCGATGATCGGTATTCTTTAAACTTTTCAGCTGTTCCGGCGGGGCATACCCCAATGTGCCGACGGCAACACCGGTATGGGTGAAACCGAAATCATGCTGCATTTTTGCCAGGCCAAAATCGGTGACTTTCACCAAATCAGATTTGTCGAGAAGAATATTCGCAGGCTTAATATCCCGGTGAATGATTCCCCGGGAATGGGCATGTTTGATGGCGAGGAGAATTTGCTTGACGATCGCCAGGGCATCCGGCGGCAAAAATGCCCCCTCCTGGGCGATCCGCTTTTTCAGCGTGCCGCCGGGAACGTATTCCATCACGATATAGAGGCCTTCGCGGGATTCGCGCAGTGCATAAACATTGACAATGTTGGGATGGCGCAGCCGTGCCTGGGAACGACCTTCGGTGCGGAATCGTTTCACAAAATCTTTCCGGCGGGAAAGGCGGGACTCCATAATTTTTAAAGCAACTTCCCGGTCGAGGCTCTGGTCAATCGCTTTAAAAACG
>JAUIFT010000204.1 GCA_030430345.1 Calditrichia bacterium
TTAATTATGCCATAGATCGTTTAACTTTGGGGGGCAGCTGGTGGTGAAACGGCTTAAATAAAGATGCTGCACCCTTTTTGTCTAATCAGATTCGCTCCCCAATCTTAACTAGATTGGCAACATAATATTGTTAATAATAGGTACCGGTTCGTGCATTATCTCACTTTTTCGCGTGTATTTTAACTAAGAAGCACGCAAATAGTCAATTTATTTTTCCTTTTTCACGCGATGATACACACCTCGAAACCACATGCGCGGGGGCATATTCGGGTCATCATCCCCGTAGTATCCCCAGCCATAGATAGTATATACATCTGCCTGAACAGTTTCCCTAAATCGCTCAATTTTTAGCGGCGTTTTTTTGCTGCGGGCCCAAATAATTGTGGTTTCATCTACTAATATTCCCTGGTGAATCACCGTTTCATCCGGTTTAACAACCACACACCATAATTTCCCATTTTGTATTTTATTTACGCCAGCGCTAACAACTTGCTGTTTTTCTCCGTTAGGTTTTTGATAAGTATCGATGATCTTAACCCGCTGGAAATATGGTGTTTCCGAGGTGTAACTTTGGGTGACTTCTATTGTCTGGATTAATTTCAGTGGTAATGTACTAAAGAGGTTTTCATGTAAATTTTCCGGTTGTGCCGCTCTCTGCCGGATTTTACAGGTGTCTTCATAAATATGAAAGTTTCCCTGCCAGTCTCCATCCAGCATCTGGAAAACATTGGCATAGGCAGCATCTTCCGTTACCACTGCCGGTGGCACGCTAATATCCTCAATCGCTACCTGAGTTTGGCAACTCAATAACAGCAATACAGACCCAACTCCCCATTGCCAAAAAACTTTCATTCCGCTCCAGAATTTCATCCAAACATCCTATGCTAGAAGTACGAAATATTATTCGAAAAACCTATGATAAATAATAAATGGGCAGCGAGGTTGGGAAACCCCTTTTACAGTTGTCAATGAACAGTTATCGGTTATCAGTTAGCACTTTAATGCTACCGAAAACGACTTGCTGTTCATTTACTACTGTTTACGAATAACTGTTCACTGTAAAAGGTAATCCCCAAAAATATTTCCAGCTTCATGAGAATAATTGACAATGGCTACGCTCTTATGAGATGAAAAGGATAAAGAACACGAAAAATTAGCAAGAGGTGATTTCATGAACAAGCAGCGAATTCTTATCGTCGATGATGAGATGTATGATCTTATCCTGCTGGAAAAGACACTTGGCCGGGAAGGGGATTTCGAAATTATTAAAACCACTGATCCGGAACGCGCTCTTGCAATCCTTGATGAACAAGCGATTGACCTAATCATCAGCGATCATCATATGCCGCTGATGTCCGGCTTGGAAATGCTCGCCAAAATGCAGGAAATCGCGCCAGAGACGATCCGTATCATTTCAACCGGCTATCCGGACGATTCACTGATTCGGGACGCTTATGCAACCGGCGTCGTTCAGCAATTTATAGCGAAACCCTGGCATTCCCAGGCGATGCTGATCACCGTTCGAAATGCGCTTGAGCATTTCCGCCTGAAAGCAGCGAAAGCAGCGCTGGCAAAAGAGATGGCCGAAAAGATTCGCCTGATTCGCCAGCAAGCGAAAACGGTTGACGATTTTGATAGCTTAAAAAAGCAGTTTATGATGATCGCCAATCACGAATTACGCACCCCGGCAACCATCATCACTGCCTCCCTGGACATTCTCGCCTCGCAAAAAGAGCATCTCAATGCGAGCCAGTTAAAATTTGTTACCAATGCACTGGGAGGCGCCCGGCGCTTAAACGAACTGCTGGAAAAATTTTGCGGGATTCTCAAATACAACCAGCAACTGTGTGCAATGAATCGGGAAGCGGTGAATGTGAACAGTCAGCTGGAAACGATTCGCCAGGAAATTGAGCCACATTTACAACGGCGCAACATTACCCTGAACGTTTACAGTCCGGGCAATCTATCCATTAGCGCGGACTACAGTAAAATGTATCAGGTATTTCTAAACCTGATCAGTAATGCCATTAAATATTCACCGGATGGCGCGGCCATTACCATTAGCGCCCAGGAGATCGGCGATGAGGTTCTGATTGCCGTGAAAGACAAAGGCGTCGGTATTCCCGCCGAAGAGCTGGAAAACATCTTTAAAGACTTTTATCAACTCGGCGATACGATGAAACATCACAGCAGTCAGTTTGACTATCTTGGCAGTGGCGCCGGTTTGGGGCTTTCTTATTGTAAGAGCATCGTTTCTGCCTTCCGGGGAAGCATCTGGGCAGAAAGCGACGGTGAAGGTCTTGGCAGCACACTTTTTCTCAAGCTTCCCAGCTACCGAACCAATACGGAGATGATCCCGGTATCCGAAAAGCAGTTTTATGCCCGGGAACTTGTATCAGCATAAAACACCTATACAGTACTTACCTCCTCTCACAGCACATCACCAGGCGCGCCGGGTTTCCCGGCCGCCCGGTTGATTTTAACCCGCCGTTCAACATCTCAGTTTTTTGAAAAAAATTAGCGGTTCATGAGAAAAACCAGCGCCCAATTCCCTCTTAAATAGTGAACCCAGTAAAAGACAGGATATTAAGATGGAATATCAATTGACACTCGATAGAGGACAGAATATCGCCAACCATATTCAACAGACTGCGGCATCATCGTACAATACTAATCTGGCATATTCGCAACAACTCAACCGGCAGATTAGCACAATCTATGGCTTGACCCGCCTGCTCAATTCCCGCCAGAAACTGGACGAGCAACTGACGATGATACTCAATGAGACCAATCGTATCCTTGATGCGGATTTCTCCGTTTTCTATCTGCTCAACGACCGCCGGAAAGAGATTTGGCCGCATTTCCTCTGGGAAGGCAAGCTGATGCAGCTCCGCCAGCCGCTGGGGAACAGTATTGCGGAATATGTCCTGGAACATGGTAAAACCGTTAATGTCGCGGATGCATATAACGATCCCCGTTATCGCACGGAAATTGCCAAACTGGGCCAGGTGCCGATCCGCTCTTTCCTGATCGTTCCTATTACAAACAGAAATGGCAAGATCAGCGGCTGTTTACAGGTCATCAATAAACGGCAGGGCACATTCGACCAGAAAGATACACAATGCCTGATGGTCATTGCCGATCTGATTGCTCTCGCGATTCAGGGCAACTTAATGAATGGCAAAGCGGACGAATGCCGGCGCCTTGAGAGCGAAATTAGCCGGGCGGTAGATATCCAGCGCCAATTACTTCCGGCAAAAGTGCCTCAGTTACCAGGATATGAGATGTTTGCTTTCAATCAGCCTTCGACCTTTGTTGGTGGAGATTATTACGACTTTTTCCCTTTTCCGCGCACGATGTCGTTTGTGATGGCGGATGTTTCCGGAAAAGGGGTTCCGGCAGCCCTGTTAACCGCAAATCTGCATGCCTCTCTGCATGCTTATGCCAGCGAGATTAACACCTGTAAGGAAATCGTTCGGAAGATCAATAATCACTTTTATCTCTACACCGCATCGGATATGTTTGCGACTTTTTTCTGGGCGAATTTGAACCATCAAACCCATCGGTTCAAGTATGTCAATGCCGGACATATTCCCCCGATCATCATCAAGAAAGACGGCACCATGAGTAAACTGAAGTCCGGTGGTCTGCCAATCGGTATCGTTGATGAATTCGAATATGAGCAATCGGAAGTCAAACTTTCCCGCGGTGATACCATGCTGCTTTTCACCGATGGTATTACCGAGGTGGCCAATCAGCGCAACGAGCAATTTGGCAAGAACCGGCTGCGGGAAGTGATTCAGCAGAACTATCATCTGCCCCCGAAGGAGCTGGGAAAAATGCTCCTGAATCAGGTGCGGATGTTCTCCCGTTCGGCGAATTATCCCGATGACATGACGTTGATAATACTGAAGCGTAATTAAAATAACGGGAGGTGAACGAGTACTGTAGGTGCTCAGTTTACCATTTAAGGAGGGAACCGCGGGGCTTCGCAAGAAGCCTCGCGGTTTTCGTTTTTATTAACAATCAATTTCCGCACTTCGCAGCGGACAAACAGATAAATCTTTCTTTGATTGCCTTATTCCGAGAAAAGAAAAACCTTATCTACGACATGAACAACACCATTAGACGCATCAATTGATCCAAGAATTTTGGCGCCGTTCACATAGGTTTCTCCGTCCTTAACTTCCACTTTGACGTATTGCCCGGTAGCCAGGTATAAGTTAGTACCATCTGCCAGTAAGTCTCCTTTAAAAGTCCCCGGAGATGCATGCGAAGTAACAATACTGGCCAATTTCCCCTTGTTTTCCGGCTTAAGGAGTGTTTCCACTGTTCCTTCGGGTAACTCTGCAAAGGCAGCATTATTTGGTGCAAAAACGGTGAGCGGGCCCGGATTTACCAGAACGTTTTCCAGGCCAGCGGCTTTTACCGCGGCGACAAGGGTGGTATGATCTGCGGAGCCAGCAGCAATTTGCAGAATATTCTTTTCCGAAACATCATCAACAACCCCTGCCTGTCCATGATTGTTTTTTAAATCTGATGTTCCCGACGAAGCAGCATCTGACTGATTTTCACCGCCTGTGCAGGCACTAAAAATAAAAGCGAACAAGAAAGGCAGCAAAACAAAGCGACAGTAACGAATCTTCATAATACGCTCCTCTGGTTTATGTGACTAACCCAAAGTAGCGATGGAAAAAGTGCCTATCAACAATTCTTTTATTTTAAGACCTTTTAGTCTTTTATTTTCCCCAGAAGTAAAAAATAAGGCTGGAAACAAACAAAGCTATCCACATGAGGGGATGGGCATCCTGCACAAAGGCAAGCACGCCGGCTATTACCATGGCCCCGGCCATAATGCTGCTTTTTATCCCGGCGAGGGGATTTTCCCCGCTGCCTTCGGTCAGAAATTGCTCCAACGACCGCGATCCATCCGAAACCAGCTTGGGCATTTGCACCAATGTATCGACCAACTCCGGCATGCCGCGAATAATTTGCTCGATAAGGTTTTTGGGATGATAGCGACGTAAATAGATATTTTGCATATGCTTGCGGGAGAGTTCCGGTATATCCAAATGTGGTGCGAGATATTGCCCAACGCCTTCGAAGGTTACTAATGCCTTAACCATCAAGGTCATTTCTACTGGAAAAAAGATACGGAATTCGCCACCGATGGAAAGAGAATGAAGTATCAATTCCGCCAGGCTGAACGTGCCGTGGGAAGACATTATTAGATAGCGGCGAAAGAGTTCGCTAACGGCCCGTTTAAAGCCGGGAACGTCACTTTTACTGGTTACTTTCGCCATCGAGAGGAGATGTTTGGAAACACCTTCAATATCGCCATTCACCAGCGAGTAGAAATAATAAAACATATGCTTCTTTACTTTTTCTTCAAAGCGGCCGACCATCCCGACGTCGATAAAAGCAATCCTTGCTCCCGGTAATATAATCAAATTCCCCGCATGGAGGTCGGCATGGAAGAAGCCGTCTTCATAAAGCATTTTTATAATCGTTTCTACCCCGACATCGATCACCTGTTGCTGTTCAGCATCGCTCAATTCAAATATTTGCGGGGTATTCGGCTTAAATCCGTCAAAAAATTCCATGCAAAGCACATCGGTGGAACTGAGCTCGCGATAAATTTTCGGGAAGGCAACATTGGGATAATCCTGAAAGTTTGAAGCAAAAATTTCCGCATGATCCGCTTCGTAGGTTAAATCGATTTCCTTGCGGGTATAGCGGCAAAATTCTTCGATGATCACCTTTGGCTGATAGCGCGAGAGGATCATTTCCAGGAAGCCGCCGAGAATTTGCAGCAATTTCAGGTCGGACAAAATCGTATCACGAATTCCCGGCTTAATCACTTTGACAACCACCGGTTTACCATGATAGCTGGTGGCGCGATGGGTCTGCCCGATGGAAGCAGAGCCCAGCGGCTTTTTCTTGATCGAC
>JAUIFT010000205.1 GCA_030430345.1 Calditrichia bacterium
GCGGGAGGGTCCAGCGAATCCAAATCATGAACAACACGCCGACCACGGACTTAAAGAGGAAATTCAATAGCCCGAAGAAATTCGCCAGAAAACCGGGGAATCCAGCTTCATCCGCGAAGCCAATCATCGACATCAACGGAATCGGCCCGTTCCATCCACCAAAAAACAAGATGGCAGCGAGCGCACTTACCAGGAACATTGACCCGTATTCCGCCATGAAGAAAATACCGACACTCGCAGATATTGAAGCCGCGGCGGAACGGATAAAGCCGTATGCCCATCGAACGCCCATGCTCACCTGCCAGACCATCGACCAGATGCTTGGTATGACGCTTTTTTTTAAGTGTGAGAACCTGCAGAAAGTTGGCGCCTTCAAATTTCGCGGCGCCACCAATGCAGTTTTTGCCATGGATGAAGCTGCCGCTGAAAAAGGCGTGGCGACCCACTCTTCCGGGAATCATGCCCAGGCATTGGCCCTCGCGGCAAAAATTCGCGGTATTCCCGCTCACATCGTCATGCCGGAAACCGCACCGGCGGTAAAAAAGGCCGCGGTGGCGGGTTATGGCGCTAAAATCACCTTTTGTAAACCAACCCTGGAAGCCCGGGAATCTACCCTGGCAGAGGTGGTTGCAGAAACCGGCGCCACTTTTGTTCATCCCTACGACAACACCTATATCGTGGCCGGTCAGGCAACAGCGGCCCGGGAAATGTTCGCTGATGAAGCCGATGGTTTCGATGTCCTGATGGCGCCGGTCGGCGGGGGCGGCCTGGCGAGTGGCACCGCTTTAAGCGCTCATTACCTCTCCCCGAAAACGGTGGTCATCGCCGGAGAACCGGCCGGCGCAGACGATGCCTATCGTTCCATGAAAGAAAACCGCCGGCTACCGTCCGTCAATCCGCAAACGATTGCCGATGGATTATTAACCTCCCTGGGAGAACTTTCCTTTTCGATTATCCGGGATTATGTGCAGGAGATCGTTACCGTGAGCGAAGATGCCATTATCCAGGCAATGCGCCTGGTTTGGGAGCGAATGAAAATCATCATTGAACCATCTTCTGCGGTGCCGCTTGCTGTACTTCTGGAACATGATCTTGGCCTACAAGGGAAACGGGTCGGCATTATTATTTCCGGTGGGAATGTCGATTTGGGTAAATTGCCCTGGTAAAAGGACGTATCGTTGATCGTTGTTCGTTATCTGTTGTTTGTTGTAGAGAAGAACCGTGATTCTTCTCCACGGAGAAATTATATAAAAAAGACATCCATTATGAGCATTTGGTTTCAAAAATTATCAGTGGCGGAATTAAACCGGCAATCTGACAATACGATCCTGGAAGTACTTGGGATTGAAATAACGGAAATCGGGGAAAATTTTGTTAAGGCGCGTATGCCGGTGGATCATCGGACACATCAACCGGCAGGATTGCTCCATGGCGGGGCATCCGTTACCCTGGCGGAATCATTGGGGAGCATTGGTGCTTATTTAACCCTCGATCCGCAACGGCAGCGCTGCGTTGGTGTAGACATCAACGCGAATCATATCCGGGCAGTTCGCGCTGGCTTTGTCGAAGGCGTAGCCCGACCGATTCATATTGGCCGCACAACCCAGGTATGGGAAATTAAAATTAATAATCAATCCGATCAGTTAATATGCATAAGCCGGATTACTCTAGCCATTCTCGATATTTCCTCCGAATAACTTCTTTGCAAGCCGCACAGCACATTTTCAATTTATAGAAATTTGTGAGCTAATCGATCCCATTAAACAGGCTTTTTAATAAGTTTTTACTGCGCCTTTAATCAATTGGTATGAAAAATCCAATGATGGGAAATCGATTATGAAAAAGTTATGTTTTGGGTTATGTTGTATCGTGTGGCTTCTCGCCGGTTGCGCCGGGGCCAGTATGGGATATTTCAAAACGCCGGATTTTAACCAGCAGGGAGATCCGCCGGCATTTAAACTGGAGCAGGAAGGCATTAAAATAGCAATTTCCAATGCGCTTTTTCATAGCGAACTGGAAATCACCATGCTGGTTATTGCTGATGAGAACTACATTCTCATGAATCCGCGGTTAACACTCACTTCCGCAGAAGATGCCTCTCAGACATTCCCCTTGATTTCCGACCCGGTCACCAACTTCAAACAAGTGCAGCTGAATGCCCGGCAGCCAACGCGAATTGTTTTTACAATGACGGACAGCGATTTTGCTGCCCTGCAAAGCAGCGGCAGCAACTTCCATTTGAATCTGTTCAACTTCATTAATCCGGTCGATGGGAGCATTATTCGTTTCGAACCGGTTGCAATGGAGTTTGTTGAATCACTAACATTCTAAGTGCTTACAGTCTTGCCGATAAGGAAACCTGGAAAAATTGTTTCTTGAGCAGATAAAACTGAAAGCCGCTATTGTCGAGCACATTGTATCCGGCAGCTTGCAAATTAAAGCGAATACCGGACAAGCGGAAACGATAGCCAACGGAGAAGTCCACATCGAAAAACGGATCGATATTTTCCTCAATAACGCCCGTTCCGGTTTCATCCTCTAACAATGCCTTACTTTTACCTTCATAGAAAAGCGTCGAAGTAATATATCCGCCCCAGCGTCCGGAGTAAATTCCCTGAACACTGTACATCGTTTCCGGCTTAAAGGGGTAGAGCGACAATTGTTCAACATCGAGCAATGTTGCGGAGCCGAGCAGGTCGAGATTGCTTAACACACTATTAAACCGGACAGAGGCTTCGACGCCCTGGGTAACATTTCTGCCCACTTGCGCCTGGGTAAAGACCTGACTGGCAAAGTTTTGAATCGTCACCAGTTTGTTGAATACCGTGCGGCGGAATAAAGCCAGCTTGGCTTCCATGGCAACAGTATTGCTCTCATCCCGATACTTACGATATTCCACCCCAATTTCACCGGCATTGCTTTCTTCTGGCTTCAGGCGGATCAGGGTTGTATCATCTGCTGAGATATCCTGCAACGCATCATAGGCATTACTAAGTAAGGAATGAAACTTTACGTTTTTGCCATAATTGGCATATGGTGCGACTGACCATTCCGGCTCGCGGAATTCTACCTGAAAACCAACGGTCGGCGAGACATAATTATCTCCGGTAGCGACAAAATCTCCGCGCATTCCCAGGTGCGTTTTCCATTGGATATTACTGTTCGGTATCTGATCACTAAATGCCGCGACCCCTGCGACACTCCAGCGATTCTCATAGAGCAAGGCGTTGTACACCGAACTTTCCACGCCATTGATGTCGAATTTTACATCGCTTTCCAATTCGTCATGAAAATACTCCGCTAACAATTGTATTTCATTGTCTTTCTTCATTTCGAACTTCTTCAGGAAGCGCACCGCTAAATTGTTCACGTCGTATAAATCACGGAAAACATTGCCAACGCCGACGCTACTGATGCGGTCCCGGCGGCGCTCATCTTTCCCCTTCAGATAGTTAAGGCGCAAATCGAAATCATTCAGCCCCAACAGAGAGCCGGTATAAGAGCCGGTAAACAGCATGTTATCCCGCTGGTTTTGAAAAGGATTATTGTCGATCGACAGTTTTTCATAATCAAGGAAATAACCGTAGAAACGCGCGCTTAGCTGTCCCTTTTGGGAATAGTAATCCAGAGAGACATTATGATTCTGCTTACTGGTTTCAACCGCATCGTTCTCGCTTTTTTCTTCAGCGCGTGCTTCTCCGGGAAAATATTCAATGCCCGGCTTTACCCCATTAAGCTGCCCGAAATAGTTCAGGACGAGGTTCTCTCTCAGCGGATAATTGATTTCCCCGATATAGTATTGCGTTTCAAAACTCCCCTGTTTGGTTTTCAGAAAGAGCGAGCGATCCAGGCTTTTTTTGGTCTTAACGTTCACCACACCCCCGAAGGCGCCGTGACCAAGCAAGGCAAGATTCGCCCCGCTCAACACTTCAATGGTTTCGATGTTCTCAGTGGGCACGATAGAAAGATCCGCTGCATTATCCAGCCCCAAATTGTTGATCAGAATACCATCGATATACACATTTACTTCATCGGCATTACTGCCACGAATCTGGATTTGGCGGCCGCTAATATCATTTCCTTCGACCCGCACGGATGGCACAATTTTGAAGACATCGCTAATTTCACTAATCCCCCGGGTCTCAATTTCCTCAAACGTTACCGTGCTGCGGGCGTGGGGAATTTCCTGCCGGACAATATCGATGCGCTCTCCGCGAACTACGATGGAATCCTGTTGAATCACCACCGGCGTCAGCTTTATTGTAGAGCGATTGCGAAACGCACTAACCGCCTGACGAAACGCCTGGTAGCCCACAAAGCTCACCATCAGGGTATCGCCGGATAAATCCGTTGATGCGCTCAACAGAAAGAGGCCATCCCGATCGGTTGTAGTGCCAACTTTCAAATTTTTTAAGTAAACATCTGCACCGACCAGCGGCTCGTCACTTTTTGCATCGACGACTTTTCCAGAGAGCCGAACATCCTGGCCAAAGGTAAGTGCGTTCAACAGCATTAACATACTGATGAGGCGAACAGTATCAATCTTGAATCCCATAGTCCCTGCCTGATTACTATTATTAAAAGAAGAAATATTTAGTCACTTTAAAGCCGAATTTGTCTACGGCTATAATGTTATAGCGCGGTTTTAACAGGCCAAACAAACCAATCGAATCGGCGACTTGCGTACGATAAACACCGGCATTCTCGCCAATCTGCTGAGTAAGCTCCATCTGGTAGAATTTTGCAAAAATCGAGTCGGTGCTATCATTAAAATAATAGGTTTCGGCGATAACGGAATCGATATCCCCAACCCCCTGATAATCGAAGACTTCCACATTAACAACCGTATCGACAAACGTGGCGTTTTGAATGATCGGCGCGCCGTAAACCATTTCTGCGTTAAAAGTGTTGTCAAGTGGATAAACGACAAAAACGGTGTCCAGGTCAAAAAAATTGTTGGCCCGCAGGCGCACATTAACAGGTCTGTGCAGCCCTTCATCGCTATCCATAATATAATTCAGGCGATACTGGCCGGAAAAATTAGTGGCTGTTCGCTGCCCTTCAAAATCCAGCACAACACCTGCCACCGGTGCATTCGTAAAAAAATGGCTAATCGTGCCGCTTATTTCAGTTTGTTGATTCACGCGGTCGGCTTCATATTTGTAGCTAACAAACCTCTCTGAGTCGCAGGCAACAATTAGCAATGTCATTAACAGCCCAACAACTAAAGAAGAATATATTTTATTGTACATAATTCGCTCCCGAAGGCCGGATTAGATTCCTCTAAACCGCTGTTTAAAGATGCAGTCAATATACTTTTACCGCTAAAAAGGTGCAATACCCCGGATGGGGCATTTTAACGGATGATTTATGTATTGAATTAATGAAAATATCGCCGGATTCACTGTAAGCTGGCTTATTCGCTTGTCATAGGCACAAAACGTACCGGAATACGTTTCACCGCTTTTTTACCCTTTTCTATCAGCATCAGGTATTGATCGTCACCGCCTACCGGGATAATCAGGCGACCGTGCTCACTTAATTGTGCCACTAAAGCGGATGGAATTACCTCCGGTGCAGCGGAGACTATCACGCAATCATACGGGGCAAACTCCGGCCATCCCTCATGCCCATCACCGACATGAAAGTAAATATTATCGTATTGCAATCTTTCCAGAGACATGCGCGCTGCGCCAGCCAGTTGCGGGATGATTTCCACGGTATAAACAGATCTGACCAGCTCTGCTAAAATTGCGGTTTGATATCCGGAGCCAGTACCAATTTCGAGAATTTTCTCATTTCCGGAAAGCTGCAGGCAATCCAGCATGTAGGCAACGATAAATGGCTGGGAGATTGTTTGATGCATGGCGATGGGCAGCGGTTTGTCGGCGTAGGCTTCTTTGAGATAACGGGGGGGGACAAAATAGTGGCGGGGGACGGCCTCAA
>JAUIFT010000206.1 GCA_030430345.1 Calditrichia bacterium
TGCCGATTAATACCGGTGTTATCATCGGAATGGCGATCGTTTTTATGTATGCAGTACTGGGGGGAATGAAAGGCATTACCTATACCCAGGTGGCGCAATATTGTGTATTGATTTTTGCCTACCTCATCCCGGCAATTTTTATCTCCATCCAGATGACTGGCAATCCGGTCCCGCAACTAGGATTCGGCTCTGAGCTGAGCGACGGCGGCGGTTATCTGCTCGATAAACTAGACGGCCTCAGCACCGAACTGGGCTTTGCTGCCTACACCGGGCGAGGGAGTAAATCGATGATCGATGTCTTTATGATCACCGTCGCCCTGATGGTCGGTACTGCCGGACTGCCGCACGTCATCATTCGCTTTTACACCGTGCCGCGCGTCCGCGATGCCCGTTCATCCGCTGGCTGGGCGCTGCTCTTTATTGCTTTACTGTACACGACCGCGCCGGCAGTCGCTGCTTTTGCCCGGACGAATATGCTCCAGACAATCAATGATAAACCTTATAGCGAAGCGCCCTCCTGGTTCAGTAACTGGGAAAAGACCGGGCTGCTCGCCTGGGAAGATAAAAATGCTGACGGGGTCATTCAATATCGCGCAGATACCGCTGTGAATGAACTGAGCGTCGACCGGGATATCATGGTGCTGGCCAACCCGGAGATTGCCCAGTTGCCCGATTGGGTGGTCGCCCTGGTCGCAGCGGGGGGATTGGCCGCGGCTTTATCGACGGCGGCCGGTTTGCTGCTGGTAATTTCCACTTCGGTGGCGCACGACCTGATTAAAAATGTGATTGCGCCAAAAACCAGCGAAAAACGGGAGCTGCTCTACGCGCGCATCGGTGCGGGCTTTGCAGTGGTGCTGGCCGGTATACTGGGAATATATCCGCCGGGATTTGTGGCGCAGGTGGTCGCCTTTGCCTTCGGGCTGGCCGCCGCATCTTTCTTTCCGGCAATTATTCTCGGCATTTTTTCCCGGAAAATCAACAAAGAAGGCGCCCTGTCCGGGATGATCGTCGGTATTATCTTTACCGCGGTATACATCATTTATTTCAAGTTTATTTCCCCGGAAAGTAATACTGCCGAAAACTGGCTCTGGGGTATTTCTCCGGAAGGGATTGGCACAATCGGGATGGCGCTCAATTTCATCATTTCAATTGTCATTTCCCGCTTTACCCCGGCGCCCCCGGAAGAAATTCAAACCCTGATTCAGAATATCCGTATACCGCGCGGTGCGGGAGAATCGGCTGGAACGCATTAAGTAACTTGGAAATGTCCAATGATCAATAATCAATGTCCAATGTAGAAGTGAGGGATCAGAGTATCGGGGTTTTTTATCACTTTTACATTGGATATTGAGCATTTTACATTGAATATTTCTTCCAAAACCGTTTTAATAACCAGAATTTTTAACTCCGGAAACGGTGGAAAAAATGGACCGTTCTCTCATCGATTTTCTGGCAAAACACCCACCTTTCAGCTTTCTGCCGGAAGCAAAACTGACAGAAGTTGCCCCATTGTTTCAGATGATCGAATACGATGCCGGGACGATTCTCTTCGAACAGGAGAAGTCCCGGGTTAGTGCTTTTTTCCTGCTTTACAGCGGGGGACTGGAGCTGTATTACCAGGAAGATGGGAAGCGCATTCTGAATGATCTACTTTCCGATGGCGATACCTTTGGCGGCATTTCTTTTCTGATGAACGATGGGGTTGCAGTGCGCACGGTTGCGGTAACCGAAGCATCCCGATTTTATACCCTGCCGAAAAATACTTTCCTGCAGCTTTGTAAAGACCATCCGGAATTCTCCGATTATTTTACGGACACTTTCGGCAAACTAATGCTGGACAAATCCTATGCTGCGCTGGTCGCAAGCGTGGCTGCAGATAAAAGAAACGGTTCCCCTGATATTTTTTTACATCAGTCTCTCGAAAACTTTATCGATAAAGAGTTGCTTGTTTGTGAGAGGGAAATCAGCATTCGCGAGGCGGCACAGTTAATGTCGAAACAGCGGCATAGTGCTATTCTGGTTGGCAATCCCGGGGAAATGCCTGCGGGGATTGTTACCGATAAGGATTTCCGCGATCGGGTGGTTGCCACCGGACTTTCAACGGATCAACCGGTTTCTGAAATCATGTCTTCGCCATTGATAACGATCAGCGCCAGCGAATCATTGTTGTCAGCATTAATGACGATGGTACAGCATAATATCAAGCATCTCGCTATCCGCGGCAATGCTGGCCAGATAAACGGCATACTCAGCGACAAACGCCTGCTAACAGCCCGGGGGCAGTCACCGGTTTCTATGTTAAGAGATATCAAGGATGCATCGACTGTGAAGGTCCTGATTCCCCGTCAGAAAGAGGTCGTCTCTTTGGCCGGAACGTTGATCGAAGGAGGTGCGCGTGCGGAGGAAGTGGGCCGGATCATCAGCGCTGTGGCGGATGCAGTATTGCAACGGTTGATTCGTTTCGCGCTGGCGGAGATGGGACCTCCGCCAGTGCGTTTCGCTTTTTTGATAATGGGCAGCGAAGGTCGCCGGGAGCAAACCCTGAAAACCGATCAGGACAATGCGATTATTTATGAAGATGTTCCCGAGACATCGGAAGCCGCCGTGCGAGAATACTTCCTCGCTTTTGCGACGCGGGTATGCGGCTGGCTCAATGATGCCGGCTATGATTATTGCCGGGGCGATATTATGGCCCAAAATCCCCGTTGGTGCCAGCCATTGTCGCAATGGAAGTCCTATTTCCGGCAATGGATAGAGACGCCGGAGCCAAAGGCCGTGATGCATGCAACGATCTTCTTTGATTTCACCACTGCATACGGCGACCAGGCTTTGGCGGACGAGTTACGCGGTTACTTGCAAAAATTAATGGGAAAGCGCAGCGATTTATTTTTTCGCTACCTGGCACAAAACGCTTTGGATATAAAACCGCCACTGGGCTTCTTTCGCAACTTTCTGGTGGAAGCGAGGGGGGCGCATCGTAATCAACTTGATATCAAGAGGGCAATGACTCCGATTGTAGATTTTGCGCGAATTTATGCCCTGGAAAATGGGATTGCAGCGACGAACACTTTGGAACGCTTGCATTTATTGGCGGCGCAATCCGTGCTGATGGAAAGTGAACATCACGAACTGACCCAGGCCTATCGTTATTTAATGCAGATTCGCCTGGTTCGTCAAATTAATATGATTCGTGAGGAGAATTTACTGCCGGATAATTACATCAATCCTCAGAACCTCTCCCGCATCGAACAAAAAATGCTGAAAGAAATTTTCCGCCTGGTAGCTGCCTACCAGGAAAAATTAACGATTCATTTTCTTGGGGCGGGAGGATAAAACCGTTGTTCGTTGATCGAACAACGAACAACGATTAACGATTATCAATATCATACCGCATCACCGGCAGAGACCGTCCGGGAATCACGGAAGAGGCCTCTGCCCCAATTTTCTTCGCCCCCATCTTCTTATAAAAATTCTCGGCATAAGGATCGGAAAGAATGCGGATTTTTTGCGCACCATTTTCAGTTTGCGCAGAAACCATATGTTCAAACAAACGTCGTCCAACACCATAACCCATATATTTCGGTAAAACCCAAAAATGCTCCACTTCCCGATCGCCAGCATCGCCGACAATTGCACAAAACCCGGCGATTTTATTATCGATACAGGCGAGATATACCGGATGATTGCTCAGAAAATCGGCGGTTATCGTCAGGTCGCTTTTCCAGATTTCGATATAGGATTCCGGGTAACCCCAATGCCGTTTTGAGGCATGGGCAATGTCGGTGAGAATGCCGGCATCCGCTGGGTTTGCCATGCGTATGTGGATAAGGGATTGGGTCATGTGATATTCCCTGATTGGTTTTTATGCGGTTGTAGAAACGATTCATGAATCGTCTCTACGAAACCATGAATCGTCTCTACTGTGTGTGTACTCATATATCAAATAATTGGGATCATCGAATCATTATTTCGAAAACAACATTTTCCCGATGGTATCCAATTGCATGTTCGAGGTGCCTTCGTAGATCTGACCGATTTTCGCATCCCGGTAAAATTTTTCCGCCGGAAAATCCTTGGTATATCCATATCCCCCAAAAACTTCCAGCATCCGGGAGGTAACCACCTCAGCATTGGTGGATGAAAAATATTTCGACATCGCCGCTTCCATAACAAAATCTTCGCCAGCATCTTTCATGCGCGCAGCATTGTAGACAAACCGGCGGGAAGCTTCCAGTAAAATCTTTGCTTCAGCCACCTGGAAACGCAATCCCTGAAATTTGAAAATCTCTTTTCCAAACTGCATCCGTTCTTTGGCATACTGTACGGCAGCATCCATTGATCCCTGCATGACGCCAAGCATTTGCGCACCAATGCCGATACGTCCTTCATTGAGTGTTTCGATGGCAACTTTGTAGCCTTTGCCAACTTCACCAATGATATTTTCCTTTGGTACAATGCAATTAGTCATAATCAACTCGCAGGTACTGCTGGCACGAATCCCGAGTTTATCTTCTTTTTTACCAATGGTAAATCCCTCGAAATCCCGTTCAACAACAAACGCTGTAATTCCCTTATAACCCAATTCCGGATTAACGTTGGCAAAAATCAGAAAGATATCTGCTTCGCCAGCGTTGGTAATCCAAAGCTTGTTTCCGTTCAAAATGTAGTGATCCCCTTTTTCTTCGGCTTTGCACTTCAGCCCGAATGCATCACTACCGGAGCTCGGTTCAGAGAGGGCATAGGCACCAATTTTTTCCTGAGCGAGCTGTGGTAAATAGCGTTTTTTGATTTCTTTGTTTCCCCAGCGCTTGAAAGCATTATTCACCAAAGTGTTTTGCACGTCAACATAAATGGCGGCGGATGCATCCACACTGGCCAATGCTTCAATCGCCAGAATTGACATGAAAAAATTTCCCCCGGTACCGCCATATTCTTCCGGAATGTCGATACCCATTAAGCCCAATTCAAAAAACTGATCGATAATCTCCCGGCGGAAAGCGCCTTTTTGATCCATTTCCATTACATGGGGGAGAATCTCTTCCCGTGCAAAGTCCTGCACGGCTTCTTTAAACATCTGCTCTTCTTCGCTCAAATACGTCACCGGATGAATCGCGTCCATCTGTAGCTCCTTTCGTAGTAGTAAGTTTTATTATTTCTAAATAACTGTTCAGGTCTTCAGGTTCAACCTCCAAAAAATTATTGGGAACCGGAGGCCTGAGCAGTCAATTAAATCCGGGTTTGTTTTATCATTGAAAATATCATCCATAAAAAACGAATCAGATTTACAATCGGCAGAAGTTTCCCTACATTGTCAGAAGTCTTTTGAGATAAGAGAGTAAGAGCGTTACAGCTTTTCTCGGGAAGCCTGAGCGGATGTAAAATTACCCCGACAGCGTATAATACACAATTGAACAAAATCATTTCAAGGAAAATTTATGAATGATCACGCGCAGGAAATTGTGCAGGTATTAAAAGATGCCCAGGAAGCATTTGTCGCGAAGGATTATGAGCTTGCCCTGGAAAAATATCGTTCTATTGAGAGCCAAATGGATCCGGATGCCGCCGAACTGCCTCTAATCCTCATCGAAATTGGCTGGTGCTACTACCTGCTGCGCAATTATCCCTACGCAATTGCTTACCTGGAAAAAGCGGCGCAAAGTCCGCATATCGATGTGCGGCAAATGTTCGACTGCCTGCGCCTATGCGGATTTGCTCATGAATTTACCGGAAACACCGAAAAAGCCATCGCCTTTCTGAAAGATGCTTTGCTGCAGCCGGTGGAAGAAACCATGAAACGGCGGGTCTATTTTGAGTTGGGGAAAATCTTTTTTATCGCCAATCAAAGTATTGAAGGGAAGGAATACCTGGAAAAAGCGCTGGCGTTATTTGATGAAAACGATGCTGATTATATACAATCCACTCGCTATTATCTTGGATTTATTGCTT
>JAUIFT010000207.1 GCA_030430345.1 Calditrichia bacterium
CGCTTGGATGGGGCGATCATATAATCGGAACCACCGTTGCGAATGACGTAGAGATAGCCGCTTTCGGTAATGTAATTGACAAACCAGGAAATTTCATCAGCATGGGCTTCGATGACAACCTTATAATCTTTCCCGGGATTGATAATACCAGCGACGCTGCCATAAACATCGGTCACGTAATCGTCAATGTAAGGCTTGAGATAGTCCAGCCAAAGCTGTTGCCCGGAGGATTCGAATCCGGTGGGAGAAGGGTTGTTGAGGTATTCGAAGAGAAACTTCTTACTTTTGTTTCGCATGGCAACTCCTTTATCGGTCTGAAAAGAGGATGTGGTGGATTATGAATTTTTCGGTTATTGTCTTCCGGATTGAATATGTAAATGACTCAAATCCCGATCAAGGTTTATCAATAATTCCAGCATCACTTCCGAAGCCTCCAGGAAAAAAGGCTGATTGATATTTTCGAAAGTGTCGCTGGGTTTATGATAATGGGCTTTATCTTCGACCCCCAAATAGAGAAATGGAATGCTATGATAATAAAATGGGGCATGGTCGGAAGAGTAGGTCCAGTCTTCCAGATCATCTAAGCTATTATGGCCGGGGATTACCTTTAAAAAAGATGCCCGGGAAACCGCAGCGACATATTTGCTCAATTGCGGAAAATGATCAGTCCCGGAAATATAAAGGAGACTATCAGCGGCCGGAGAAATCATGTCCATGTTGATGTTCAGGGCAATGTTCTTTAAGGGAAAGGGCGGATTTCGGACAAAGGCCCGGGCACCGTTTAATCCGGTTTCTTCCGCGTCCAGCGCCGCAAATATAATGGTATGATCGGGCAGATGGCGGGAGAAGTAGCCAGCCGCGGCCAGCATTGCCGAGACGCCGCTGCTGTTATCATTCGCGCCATTGTAGGTTTCCCCGCTGCGAACGCCCTCATGGTCATAATGAGCGGTAATTATTATGGCTAACTTGCTGTTACGCTGCCCCGGCAAGTAACCAATAATATTGATACCGGTTTCAGAGTGCTGGCCGTTTCCAGTGCCATAATTACGCTGCGAGCGAGGGACGAATTTAAACGATTGCGCAAAACTTCCGTTAAATGATTGCAAGCCAAACGCGGAAAATTGCCGCACTAAAAATTGCTGAGCGCGCTGATTACCCCTGCTGCCGGTCTTTCTGCCTTCCAGACTATCGGCTGATAAAACCGCCAGGGAGGTGATCAATTGTATCGGGCTCAGGCGCTGCCAGGTCGTTTTAGCACTGGGAAGTTTGATAGTCTCAAACAAAGTGCCCTGGCGTTCAACCTGGCTCCATAATGTACCATTGATTACGGTAATAAAAAAAATCAATAAGATGTTTCGAAGTGAGTAGGATCGTTGTCGGTGATGTCGCAAGTTTCTGATTTCCTTCCTGGAAGATGAAGTTCTCAATGACTGTTTCCAGCTTTTTTTCGCTTCACTTATCTACTGATTTTAGACCATCTTTCGCCAATAAATGTTACATATTACTGCTCAAATAGTAGTGACTTATTATACCCATCCCATCGCCAGATATTTCCCGGCTTTAGATGAACACCGCCGATCCAGCGATCGATTTCATGGCATTTCAACCAATCCTTTTCATGCGCCAAAACCTCCCGGCCATCATCTGTCAGGAAAAGCGTCTGTTGCTTAAAGTCGGCCAGGGAAATCCCGGAAGCAGGCGCTTGAAAGGGCGAACCGTTACCTGTTCTCAGCAAGGGATGTTCTCCGCTGAAAAGCACTTGAATGTAAGACCAAAATGACCAGTCGCCCAGATAAGGGGCGGATTCCAGTTGCCCTGCTGCCTGAAATATTTCTACGGGATGTTCTAAGCCATCAGCGACTAGTTGAAGAATTTGCTGCTCATTCCGGGAAAGGCCATTGCTGCGGGCGGGATACTCCTGCAGGAGGCGATGGATACAGGCTGTCAGGAAAGGCAGTGGATTGTCGCCAGATTCAAACAGAGTCAATAATTTTTCCGGAGAATCAGCAGTGAAAGCCTGCCAGGCCTGCCGCGCCGCCAATAATTGCGTTTCGGAGACCGATTGGCACCCGGCAAATTCTTGCGGGAGTTCCGCTATGGGAATCTCCGAGACAAAGCGGTCTTTGCAAATCAAGGTAAGATTACAGTTCCCTGATTGTTGTTCGGAGAACCAGTTCAGGAGCTGCCAAAGCTGCAATTGATCGTAGAGGTCGTGCTCAAACCAAAGTACGACCTCCTGATATGAAAATGCTGACTGAAGCGTGTTATCTCTGGTGATGAATTGATTATGCACTTCCTGGAAATTGCCCCAGCCAGAGTTAGCGATAAAACCTGCCCGTATTTCCGACAATGCCGGGAGAGCCCTGGAATGCGGCACTGGCCCATCGTGCAGTATATCCCGCCAGGGGAGAATCTCAGCTTTGATATTGGCCTGTTTTATATTGGCGGCAGCGCTGTCGCCATTGGTGATAATCAGAGGCATCTTAAAATCCTATACTGGTTCGATCATAATGCGGTGAGACTTGTAACGATAAACTTCTCAGATTAATCAGTCATTTCCATAGTGCGCAAGGCATATTCCGCCGTTTCCTTGATGATTGGTTCCCGGCTGTTTACCATACTGCCAATGGCATTGAGAAATGTATCCGCTTTTAACTCCGCGATGAGGAAAAGAGTGCATGCTTTTAACCAGTCATCATGGTTTTTGAGCAAGCGTTTGATGCATTCCTTTTCGTTTGGCACATCGATATCAAACTCACCTCTGCCAATTTCCACCAGGGTTTCCACCGATCCGGATTCGATGATCGGAATAATCAGGCGCTTCAGGTTTGTATCGAGAATATTATCGAGAAATTCCACGGCATTCGCACGCACATCCTGCTTCCGGCTGACAATTCCCAGGTAAGCATTAAACATATCGCGGGCGGTGTATTTCAAGCCGAGCAAGCGGAAGATGCGCTCAAGGTTTTTATCAAGCTTTTCTTCCAGGGCTTTTATCAACAGTTTCCGGGCATCCTGCACCTTCGTGCCACGCGGCTGTTCGTTAGCGGCCGGTTTCCCATTATCAACCGCTTTTTGCTGGGCGTAAAGGACGGTGAGAATCTCCATGTAATTCCGGGATTCATCGAGGATCTGCCGCTCGATTGTTTGCTCCTCAAAATTGAGCATCGGGTAATTTTTACGCAGGCGATTCAACGCTTTTAATACCTGAAAACGAATAAGCAGGTCGTCCTGCTTTAAATTGCGAATCAATGTGTCAACAGATTTTTGAGTACCAATTTTATCGATCACCCTGGGGATATTCAGGCGGAGCTGCCGTGGTTCCCGTAAATCATGCAGGTAAGCGTCGAGCGCTTCCAGCACCGGCTCTCCGTAATTCGCCAGTGCTTCGCGGGCAAACATACGCGCTTTTTTGTCATTCAGTAAGGCAATTAAAACCGGCACAAACTCCAATGCGCGGGTTTGTCCGGCGCTGGTTGCCGCTTGCTGCCGAACCAGCGCATCCGGGTCATTCAACAAAATATGCAGATATGGATAAAGCTCCGGCAGCCGCGCTTCGCCAATGGTTTTCGCCAGATTCACCCGGGTAAAACGGCGTTGTGGGCCTTCCTGGGGTAGTTCACGAATGGACTTAAGAATCGATTCGATGCGTTCCCGCAGATTAAATACTTTTCGTAGTTCCGTAATCTCGGCGCTGATACGGGCGGTGCATAATAAGGCAGCTGCACGAACCCGATAATCATCATGATCGAGATAGCTTTGCAGTATAGTACGGCGCTGCTCGGAATTCCTGGCCTTCTGGAGCAGGTAGTAAATTGCCTCGATCTGGACGTCCTGATTTTTATCGGTAACCAGTGCTTCCACCTGGGAGGAAAGATTCGCACTTCGATTGCGCGTTGCCATTTTTAAAGCCTGGCGGCGAATATCTGCGGAAGTATGGCCCATCAAGCGTTCCAGGTAGGGGATAAAACGATCGCTTTCCACATTCTCCAGTAAATTGAGAATGTAGAGAATCTGACGTTCGTTATCGCCGTCGAGCACTTTCAGGCAGCTTTCAAAGACCGAGGCATCCTGCGGGGTTACCACCTGGTCTTCCAGGTCGATCGTGCGCTTTTCAATCGCCGTTCGGAAAGCCTGCACATATTCACGGCGGACGTTAATAATCAGAATAATCCAGATTGCAATAAACCCGAATACCAGGTAGCTGATCGTTCCGATGCCGATGTTGAAAACGGTGGTCATGACAATCAGCAGCACGCCGCCAATACCGGTGGCGAAGCTGTCGACAAATACATCAATAAACGATTTGACCTGGGGCTTGATGCTTGAGGGAATTGGCAATGCCAGTAATTCAATCCCGGATTTATTCACCGACTGCTTTAAGCTGCCATCGGCGACTTTAACAAAAATTGCTGCCCACAATTCCGGATAAACGAGGATCGATATGGCCCCGAATAGAATGCCGATCGGTAACAAGAACAATGAAGGACCAACACCGAACGAGCGCATTAAGCGCCCGGTAACAAATAACTGTATCACCAGGGAAACAATACTGAGGTTCGATAGCCAGAAGCCAAAAAATGCGGTTCGTTCATCTTTATCGGTAATCAGTTCCTTGACCATCGCCTTGTATTGATAATCGACCAGATTGGCAACAATAACGCTGACGCAAACAATGCCGGCGAGATAAAGCAGATGGCGGGAGCTTTTCAATAATTTAAATGGATTGCTGGATGCTTGCCCGGATTGGCTTTGCCGTTTGCGTTGCCGGGCATCCCCGCTTTCCCCATGTTCCCGCATTTTCCAGACGGCCTGCAGGATAATCAGGCAAACGACCATCAGTCCGATACAGATCAGCAGCAAATTTTCCGTGCCGTAAATCTTAGCGAGGTTAGCGAGGTAGCCCCCAAATATACCGCCGGAAATCGCCCCGGCGCCAACGACGCCCAACAGCCGTTTTGCCTGCCGGGCATTAAATACGTAATTGGTTAAAATCCAGAATTGCGAGGTCGCAATGACGCCATAGATCGCGACCCAGGTATAAAATCCATATAGAAACCAGCGGCCCTGCACAGAGATGTTGAAAGTGAGCAGCAACCAGAAAATTACCAGGCTGATGATGATTAAAATAACCGTGCTGCGCATCAGGATATTCAGCGATACTTTCCGGGAAAATCGGGAATAAACCGTGGTGACTACTGCTGCAGTGAGAGCGACGAGAATAAAAACGATCGGAAGCTCGTTGACAGCCAGGCTGGCCAGAAAGAGGGACTCGCGAACCGATTTTAACATCACCAAACAGAAAATAACCGCGAAGATGTAAAAGAACATCAAAAGGGTGCGGGTTGCTTCTCCCTCACGGATATCAAACAATTTTTGTAGCAGGTTTTTCATATACATTCTATTGTGATAATGTCTGCATAACATAAGGGTATGGGACCTTTTTTGCAATAACTATTAGGCATAAAGGCGCCTCGAAAAGCGGGGTGGTACAGGGATGAAAAAATCATCCGAATATTTGAAAAATGTTGAATAAATGGATATTTACTGGGTAATATAGAGAGAAGATGAAAACGATAACGCACCAACGAACGGACAAGGACTTGATCGAAGCCTGTCAGAGCGGCAGCGAAGACGCCTTCGAACAGCTGACGCGCCGCTACTACGAGAAAGCATTTGGGATCGCTATGGTTCACCTGGGAAACCGCGATGTCGCGCTGGATATCTCCCAGGAAGCGTTCGTGCGGATTTATCGCAACATCACCAAGTTGGATGCGGAACGTCCTTTTGGCGCCTGGTTATATACAATTACCAGGAACTTGTGCCGTAATTATGTCGAACGGCAGCGGAAACGGCGCACCGTATTCAGTGATTTCTTTGCAGGCAACCAGCAAAAACTGGTGGAGATTCCCCAGGAAAGCAGTGATGATCTTGAA
>JAUIFT010000208.1 GCA_030430345.1 Calditrichia bacterium
AATCCGGGAATCGAAACCTGGCGATGATCTGACAATATAAAGGCGGTATTGTTTGTGACGCTGTTCATTCCCCCAATGCCAATGACGCGCTGATTGAGTCCGGTACTAACCATATCGATGCCCATAACATCCTTCAGCGGGGAGAGGGAGCCCGGATAGACTTCCCCGACGGTCACATTCCGGTCCATAATCGCCAGGGGCGTTGCTACCTTCAAGGCCCTTTGTTTGTGGCCTGCCGCGCTGGAGATATTGCGGGCGTTGTAGCTAATGGAAGTGGAACGCATCGTCAGGTTGATGACGATCGTGGTGTCATTAAAAAAGGGAACATCAAAGAAGCGTTGGCGGAGATACCCGTCGGCACTAATCCGCACCGGGTAATGCCCATCCGGTACTTCCTTAATCAGATAATAACCCTTGCGGTCAGTGAACGCTTTTTTCGCTGCGCCCTGAACGTCAATTTTCGCGCCAATGACCGGATCGCCGCTGAATTGATCCAGGATGCGACCGCGTAAAACATTTGTCTGGGCATTGGCAAACAGGGAAAGCAGGATTAGGTAAAAAATGATACGATACATGGCAGTATTCATGAGGATTTAAACATTCCTTTGTTTAATTGAATTCACAGTAAATGAAAAAGATCGGGCGTGCGGGGTAAATTACGCCAATGCTGGATTATACAATAAATGCCGGTGAGTTTTGTGAGGCAGTAACATTATTTGAAAATGAATTTCAAATTTCCTGATAAACGTATTAAAAGAGCTTGACAATCGTATGCAATTGCTGCTGAGAAAAATTACGGAATATTTTTTAACGAAGAATTATAAGAAAATTCGAATAAATTAAACCATTCGGTCTCCAGATGACGGTTATCACAATAAAAATGGGTAAAAATGCTTTTTTCTATCAAAATGAACCTCAATACAGGAGTCTCTGATGATAAAGCTGCGCCACATGGGAAATCAGCTGAAATTGTTCTGCTTAACATTCTTTTTGATCGCAGTCGTTGCCGGGTGTTTGCGGGAACCGGATGATGGGCCACCGAGGGTCAATATTCTCAACCCGAGCAATGGCGACTTTGTAAACGGTGTTGTGCCGATTGTTGCATCCGCCTCTGATGATAAAGATGTTGAAAATATCAAAATATTGATTGATGGGCAGGAAGTTGCATCAGCAAATGAGGATATGGTTTCTTACAACTGGGATACCGATCCTGTTGCGGATAATCTCAATCATGTTATCGCCGCGTACGCTTTGGATGAAGAGGGCAATATCGGTGCATCGGATCTGGTAACCGTTCGGATTCTTGAAACGCCATTGATGGGCGCGGTGCCGACGATTTTGTTCGTTTTTCCCGACCCGACGGCAAATAATGTTTTTTCGAAGGCAATCACCCCGACCATTCAGGTTGTTGTCGATGCGGATGACGATAAGCCGTTGGATCGGGTGGATTTTTATATTGACGGGCAATTGATGAGTCGGGATTCTATTCCTGATCCATTGTATCGCTATGACTGGGATATCACCCAGGAATTGAGCGAAATTGATCATACCATCTACGTCGTTGCATACGACACGGACAATAATTCTGCTGCTGCCCTGGCCGCGGTGACTATTGTGGATTAACTCCGGGCACCATCACCTCTCAATTGAATTTCTTCTACAAATCAATGAAGCTTTCTTGAAGCCATAAAGCTGCGGCAGACAACCGCAGCTGATTGATTCCCTCTGGCCGGTTTTTACCCTTCACCCAAATACCAAGCTATCAAAAGTACTTAAAGCGTTTGAGAATTATTGCTGAATACAGCAATAGCAACCACATCATTCCCCGGAAAGATTTGATGTAATGCCAGGGAGCAAAAGCTATACGAGTAACATCACCTAAGCCCCGAGCATACAGCTCGGGGGAATGGAATATGTATAAAGAAAAAAAAATCCCCTATCCAAAAGGGCAGGGGATTTAAATATATAGGAGCGTAAATGGTGCTCGTAGTTATGAATAAGGCTTACGGAACCAAACGAATCGTTCCCATTACCACGCCAACGTTGCCGGAAGGATCAAATGCCCGGACAAAGATAGAGTGGTCGATGTCGACAACATAGTTGGTTAAATCCCACTGAATTTCGTAGAGTGGGGCGTTGTCCGTACCCATCAGGACGCCATCAATGTAAAATTCCACATTGGTAATTCCGAAATCGTCCCGGGCGTTGGCAACGACATTGATTGTATTATTGAAAGCGCTTTTCGAGATGATGTTGCCGGCCACCGGGAAAATTAGTTCCACAACCGGCACGTCAGTATCCGGGATAACATTGGATGAAACGGTGACATTGATAAAATTTGCCGAGACATTGAATCCCAGTTGATCGTAGGCGACGGAGAAAATAGTGTGGCGCGAGTTGTTCGGCAGGTTCGAAGTTTCCCACTGATAGGTGAAGGGAAAAGTCGTTGAGGTGCCGCGATAAGCGCCGTCGATAAAAAAGCGAACGCTGTCGATCGGGTTAAACTCTACATTGCTGACGTGTGTAACCACGTTAACCAGGCCACTAACAGTTTGATTTTCGATCGGATTCTCAATGACGGCAATCGGTGCAGTGATGTTGCCGGGATTATCCGAAGCGATGGTAACAGAGGTGACGCTCGAGGTAACGTTAAATCCAAAACGGTCGTAAGCAATGCCGAAGATGGTGTGAGAAGAGCCGTTCACCAGATTCGAGGCGTCCCATTCGTAGATGTACGGAAAAGTCACATCCGTCACAACTTTTTCGCCATCAATGAAGATTGCGACGCTGTCGATGGGGTTGTTGATGTCCGGATCGACGCCAATTGCCACATTCACCCGTCCGCCGACGCTCTGGCCGTTCAACGGATTCTGCACGGTCACCAGCTGCGGCAGCGTGTCGGAAACCTGGGCAAATACCTGCACCGAGGTAATAGCTGACGGGCCAATGTTGTCATCGTCATCCACGGCATAAGCAACTACGTGATGGTTGCGATTATCGGCAATTGGGGCGGTATCCCAGTTAAATGTTGCCTGGTCGCCTTCTTGCTCAAGCACTTGCACACCATCGACGAATACCCGAATAAACTGAACATTCTTTTCGTCAACAGCAGTAACAATAACCGGCACATTTCCCCGAACAACGTCCCCGGAAGTTGGGCTCAGGATTGTTGTTACCGGTGGTCCCTGATCAGTTTGATCGACACAACCGGTAGCGACTATAGCGGTAAAAAATGTTAATGTCAGAAGTAGTAAAAATTTTAATCCACGATTTTCCATGTGAGAAGCTCCTGTGATTTGTTTTGTTGGCGCTAAATAAGACGGTAAGGAAAGCATTTTTAAGGTTTGCTTTGTGATAAGTATCATAAACAAAATGCCTTAAACTTTTCGATACAGTATGTTCATTTTTTGTTAATAATTTGTTTGTTATAATGATCTTTAAAATGGTTGAAAATTCTCACCTTTATCAACCTGCACATTAATTTCTCGAAATAGCCGGGAAAAATTGCATTAATAATTTCCCTTGAATCATCGTCGATTATGCGTTATTTTTTGGGGTTGCATTTATTTTAAGTGAAGGAATTCAAATATGATACATGCCTTTAAATCAATCTCCCTCAAATTGTTCATTAGTGTGTTCCTGGCGATAATTGTTTTTTCTTGCGCCAGCACAAATAATAATGCCGTACGTAATCCGGATCGAGATCCGGTAGCAACCGCGCCAGTGGTCGATGAATCATTCGATCCGATAACACTGGAAGATGAAGATTTAGACTTCCCGGAAAATAATACTCGCCTGGACCAGGAAAGCAATACTAGCCTTCCCGGAGAAAACACAGGAAGTAACACAAATGCCAACCCGGTGCAAAACCGCCAGATAAATGGTTACCGCGTGCAGCTATTTGCTACTCGTGATAATGAGATTGGTGAGCTTGAAAAGAAAAAAGCAGAATTCCTTTTTGCTGAGGATGAAGTCGCAGTATATATCGAATATGATTCTCCCATGTATAAAATCCGCGTCGGCGACTGCGAATCCCGGGAAGATGCGGAAGCACTTCGGGATATTGCCCGCAGAAAAGATTACGTTTCTGCCTGGGTAGTGCCTACCAAAGTTAACACAAATCCGATTCTGCCAATGATGCAGGACGTTAACAGCGGCTCCGCTGGAGACGCTAACGATTTCCAATAATCATGTGAATTTCCAGAACTTAAGAAACCGGAAGGAAATACGGAGGACCTATGGCCGGACATTCCAAATGGGCCAATATAAAGTTCCGTAAGGAGCGGCAAGACGCCAAGAAGAGTAAGGTTTTTACTAAAATCATCAAGGAAATTACCATCGCCGCCCGTTTAGGCGGTGGAGATGTCGATTCCAATCCCCGCTTGCGTACGGCGATCCAGGCGGCGAAAGCAGCCAATTTGCCGATGAAGAACGTCGACAATGCGATTCAAAAAGGCACCGGTGAACTGCCGGGCATGATTTTGGAAGAGATCGTTTACGAAGGCTACGGGCCGGGCGGGGTCGCTCTCTATGTTTTATGCACAACGGATAATAAAAACCGTACGGTCGGGGAAGTTCGCCATTTGATGTCCAAATATGGGGGCAATCTTGGGGAAAGCGGTTGCGTTGGCTGGATGTTTGATAAAAAAGGGCTGATCCGCGTTAATCGGGAAAATTATGATGAAGAAGAGATGATGCTGGCTGCGATTGATGCCGGTGCGGATGATGTCGTTACTGAAGAAGATGCTTATGAAGTTTATACTTCTTTTGAAGAAATGTATAATGTAAAGGCCAATCTTGATGCCGCTGGCATTGAATCTGATTCTGCCGAAATCACCTTTATCCCGCAAAATACAGTGCCGCTGGATATAAAGAAGGCCGAATCGATGTTAAAATTGATGGATGCACTGGAAGATAATGATGATGTTCAGAATGTATTCGCCAATTTTGATATCGATGATGAAGTAATGGAAAGCTTAAGCTCTTGATCATATTAGGAATAGATCCCGGACTCTCTACTACTGGCTTTGGGGTAATAGAAGTTGCCGGAAACAGAGTGCATTGCCGGGGATTCGGGGGAATTAGCAGTAAGGGTAAAGAACCGTTGTCAATTCGCTTGAACAAGATTTATGACGGTGTCCGGGAAGCAGTGGAAACATATCAACCGGAACATTGTGCGATTGAAGACGTCTTTTATCATGAGAATGTAAACACCGCCATTGTGATGGGACATGCCCGGGGCGTTGCCATGCTGGCTGCGCAACAATCCGGCGTCACAGTGTTTGAATATGCTGCCAGAGAAGTAAAAATGTCAACCGTTGGAAACGGGGCTGCTTCCAAAAAACAGGTGCAGGCAATGGTGCAGCGTTTACTCGCTTTAAAAGCGCTGCCAAAACCTCAGGATGCCGCAGATGCCTTAGCAGTAGCCCTGTGCCATCATCATCGTATAAAATTCCGTATGCTTAAAACCGCAGCAAAGTGACCAGGGATGATCGAAAGAATATCAGGTAAAATTATTGAAAAAAATCCGGCATTCTGTATTCTCGATTGTCATGGTATCGGCATTGGATTGCACATCTCTCTGAGTACTTTCGAATATTTGGAGCAACACCCGGGCGATCAACCGGCAATGTTGAGTACTTATCTGCATGTTCGGGAAGACGCCCTGCAGTTGTTTGGTTTCTCATCTGCTGCGGAAAAGCAGATGTTTCAGCTGCTTATCGGGATTTCCGGCGTCGGGCCGAAGCTGGCTATCGCAGTGCTTTCCGGCATTGCACCGGATGATCTTCGCAATGCCATTGCCAGTGAAAACGTTCGGGTGCTGACCGGAATTTCCGGTGTTGGCAAGAAAACGGCCCAGCGGATTATATTGGAATTAAAAGAGAAGATTGGGCAGCAGTTCGGCGAAATTGATAGCGCCGCTGCACCGGTAGCCG
>JAUIFT010000209.1 GCA_030430345.1 Calditrichia bacterium
GAGGTGTAATTGTAAAACAATCCAGACTTCCCGGAAAGCTGCTAATTACAGCGCTTCTCCCGATCGTTAGCGGGCAGATGTATGAATACCGGGAAGTAAAAACAATTTTAGACCATAACGCTATATAATGCATTACGTTGCCTTGAATGTTTCAAAGATCACTTTCCAAAGATTTGGATTGATTATATTGGCTCGTTTCAATTGGATTTCTGATTTCTGGCATTTACCATATCCGAAAACAATTTAATGATCAACGATATTAACACATGAAGCACTTTGTCCGAAAAGCCCTAATTAAAGCTGCCCATTATCTGGAGATTGGTGCGAAACGATTTCAGAGCGCTGCCGATAAAGTAATACCGGCGAAACAGGTTTTTCTCAAGGATTGTGAACAATCGGGCTGGCAGAACATTCGCCCCTGTTTTGTGTTATCTACCGGGCGATCCGGCACGCGCTTACTCACGGACATTCTTTTATCCGCCCCGGATGCCATGCCGCTCCACGAGCCCCGCCCGGAGCTTTATCGCCCTTCACGACTCGCCTACGAACAGTTAGAAGACCAGCCGGAAATTTTTCGGGAAGTTTTTAAAAGCGCCCGGGAAGAATATCTGCTGAAAGCGATTCAGCAAGAAAAAATATATGTCGAGACGAACAATCAATGCACCTTCTTTGCCCCGGTCATTAGAGATATTTTCCCAAAAGCTATTTTTATTCATATCGTCCGCCATCCCGGCGCATTTGTCAGAAGCGGCATTCGCAGAAAATGGTATAGCGGCAGCCACTCTCATGATATTGGCAGAATAGAGCCGCTCACTGAACCGCTAAAAACGCCATGGCCGGCATTTTCCCTCATCGAAAAAAACGGCTGGCTTTGGAATGAAACGAATCAATACATAGAAAATTTCAAAAACAATATTCCGCCGGAGATTTGCCTGACAATCAAGGCCGAAGATTTATTTGCGAATCCGGCCACATCTCAACGGATTTTCGAGTTTTTAATGCTCAAAGGCTTTCAGGAATCCCTCGTGCGTAAAATGCTGCGGAAACCGGTGAACCCCCAGCGTAAAGGCAATTTCCCGAAATATTCCGATTGGACAGCTGAAGATAAAAAGGCATTGAAGCAAGTTTGCCCCCTGGCTGAAAAATATGGTTACCAACTATAAAATCGGCATTCAACAGGAGAAAGTATGCAATTCCTTGGCGCATTAATTGGCAACATCTTATATAAATTTGTGATGCTGCGGGATAGAATGATCGCCATCTATTTAATGCAGCATTACCGGAAGCACATGAAGCATGTCGGAAAAGGGGTCAGAATCCTGAAGTTTAGCCGGATCACCGGACTGGAGAACATCGAAATCTCGGACAATGTCATTATTGCAGACAATGCATTTATTCGTGGAGAAGGCGGCCTGAGCATCGGTCCTAACTGTCATTTTTCCCGGAATGTTGTTGTTTATACGCATAATCATAATTATGAGGGTATAGCGCTCCCCTATGACAATACTTTCCGCTATCGGAAAGTGATTATTGAAAAGAATGTTTGGGTCGGGATGAATGTGACAATTCTACCGGGCGCGCATATCAAAGAAGGGGCAATCATCGGCGCCGGCGCTGTGGTCGCCGGGGTGGTAGAACCGCTGTCCATCGTCGGTGCATCATTGGGCAAGACAATCAAGTATCGCAACAAAGAGCACTATGACGAGTTGGAAAAAGCCGGCAAATACGGCGGCCCGAACGGTGTCCCTCTATCATAGCAAATCAATATTGAAATCCTTATGAAATTCCTGAAAAAATTTTGGCCGGAATCAGAATTTTTAAGCAATGTGCTCAAGCTCTTTTCCAGCACTGTTGCTGCCGGCATCATCAATGCCATTGCCTTGTGGGGCATTCAGCAGCTATACCCGCCGGGGGTTTATGGCGACTTTCAGCTGATCCTCTCGGTAGTGATGATTTTGGGAATGATTGCCTCTTTCAAATACGAGTTGGCCATTGTTTTGCCGGAAAAGGCCGCGGACAAAGATAACCTTGTCGTAATCTCCTTCCTGATACTTTGCCTGTTTACCCTGTTTTCATCGTTTATCATCACCATATTCGGGGAACAGGCGCTGGGCTGGATTACCCCCTCCCGGGAGGCGGCAGATTTTCAACGGCTAAAAGATTATCTTTTCCTGATCCCCCTCGGTATATTTTTTACCGGTTTACTGCAAGTCTGCCGCTATATCCTCATTCGCCACAAAGCGTTTGGTGAGTTGGCGAAAAATAAAGTGTATCAGGTAAGTGCGCAACATAGCGTTGCCCTGGGATGGGGGTTTTACAAAACCAGTTTCGAAGGCATTTTTTCCGGCTATATCGTTGGGACCATGGTAACTGCCTGGCTGGTGCTGAAAAAGCGCTTTTTTACGCTTCAGCACTTCAGTAAAGAAAATATCCGCAGATTGCTTCGGGTTTATAAAAAATTCCCGATTTATAATACCCCGTCCGTTTTTTTGAACAATTTTTCCATGTATCTGCCCATTTTTATGGTCTCCAGTTTTTTTGACAAAGCCCTGCTGGGGATTTATGCAATTGCCAATCAGTATGCGGTAATGCCGATTAACCTGGTGGGCACTTCTGTTTCCCAGGTGTATTACCAGGCGGCGGCGGAACTCTATAACAAGGATGCGAAAAGCTTAATGGACATCTATCTGCAAACCATAAAAAAACTGGCGTTGATCGGACTGGCACCAATCCTGGCAATAGCGATCTTTGCGCCGGGGTTAAGTAAAATCTTTTTCACGGCAGAGTGGGCGGATGTCGGTATTTATATGCAAATTTTGAGTTTGGGAATTTACTTTCGATTTTTGAATATTCCCATCGGTACAACATTTTCGATTATTAACAAACAGGAAATTGCTTTATACCTGATTATTTTTTCCCTAACCATTCGCTACGGAGCAATGTATCTTTTTCGTCATGATATTATCGAGATGCTCTGGGGGCTTTCAATTTCAACAGCAATTTTCTATGCATCTTACAATTTCATGGTTTATTGGTATATTCGCAAAGCGATACGCGAACAGGATCAAGCGGAAGCAGGTAGTTGATTATCAGGAATGGTCGTGATTATGAAAAAAATGATTAAGAAATTCTTATTAAAAACGATTTTAGCCGAAAACCTTCACAAAGGTGAAATTACCCATTTCGAAAAAGTAAACGGCTATCCGACCATCACACTCGGCGACGGCACTAAATTATCTTCGTTTGCGGACCGCGGCCTGCTGCCGGTGCCGGAACTTTCGATTCCCGCCGGTTACCAGGAAGTCGCCCTGGCTTATGTCAATCGCTATAAATTCCCCCATTTTTCCCCGGCGGAAAATATCAGAACCGGATTTTTACCGCGAAAGCGCGTGCCGGTTGTTATTCATCCTCAGCACAAAAATACCTATGCGGATCTAGCGGCAAACGAACGGAAAGTTGTTGCTGAAAAAATGGCCTTACAGACAGGTGATGTTGTGCTGGAACTCGGTCCGTTTATCGGATTCGGCACGGTGCAGATGAGCCGGCTGGTTGGCGCATCCGGTAGAGTAATTTCCGTCGAAGCAGATCCTGTTGCCTTTACGGTATTGCAGCAAAATATAGCTCAGAATCAGTTAAAGAATGTTACAACATTGAATTACGCTATCGGAGACGATGATAAAGAGAATATGCCCTTCTGGAAACAGAAGAATCAGGCGAATTCCCTGGTCGAGCTAAAAGGGGCAACGGCAGAGATGCTAACGATGCGAAGAATTACAACAATCATCGAAGAAGAAAAAATCACGCCAACATTTTTGATTCTGACGATTAACGGCATCGAGTTAAAGGCTTTACAGGCCTGCAGGGAATATCTGCAATCGGCAAACTCCCTGCGGATCATAACCCCCGGCTGGTATAGCGATACAGAAGGGCAATATGGCCCCCGGATTATAGCGCTTTTAAAATCGCTGGATTTTACCGTTCATCATACCGGGGGCATGCATATTTTTGCTTATAAGTAATGCTCAATAAGGGAAGTCTGTAATTATCCACTCCGGATCATTATCATCAGCCACCGGTAGACTACCGCGGTGCCCATGATTTTCTCCGGCCAAATCCCGAACGCTCTGCCCACTGCCCTCATTCATTTGCCAGTAAGCGATTAACCCGGGTTCATCACCGCTTAGGTGCCGGGCCATGTCTTGCTGAATATCAGCTTGCGTTCTCGCTTTCCTCCACAGCTGAATTTCATCTAACGTACCATTAAAAATTTGATATTCCCCGTTGGCCCTGCCGATATAAACATTAATTTCATCGGTGTTATTGATAGGTGCACTATGCGCCGTTAACCCGCTGTCCTCCACTTCCAGATTCCCGTCCAGGTAAATCCTTAACGCCGCATCGCGGTCAAACACAGCAGCAACGTGGTGCCATTCGCCATCGGTGACGATCGTTGATCCTTCCACGGCAAAAGTACTGCCAGCACTATTATGGATATCATCCAGCACAACTTTCAGGACATTATTGTGATGGACTTTCAGCACCCAGCGCCCCTCATTTAAAGTGCGGTTATCCCACCCCTTGCGAATTATTTGCTGCTGTATGCCAGTCCCGCTGGTTCGAAACCAGGCTGAAATGGTAAAATCATCTGTGCCAAACTCAAGCGCATCCCTATCGCCAATGGTTACCCAACTGTTATCTCCGTTAAATAATAACGCATGCTCCGGCCGGGGATCACTGGCAAATGTACCGATGATAATTGCTGTTCCGGTTGTATTCACCGGATATAGGGTGATATTGAGCGTTACAACTACGCCTGCATCGATATTGCTGTAAACTTCACCGGCATAGGTTAACACTTCATTGGCATCATAAATGAAGACCTCAAATTTACGATCGCTTCCTGCCGGTATTTCCTCAATCAGGCCATTCACCGAAGAGTCTGTTACGATGAGCTCTTTAACAATACTATCCATGTCGCTGGCAGAAACAACAGCGATGCCGCTATTTACCAGGTGAGCGATCTGGGCAGGTTTTGTAAAGCTGAATTGCACAGAGACCGTTTCCTCGCTTTGTGGGTTTTCATTGGGTGTGGTGATTTCTGAGCCGCAATTCAAAATCAGCATTAAACCGATTATCAGTGTAAATAAAGGTAAAAACGGTTTCATAACCCCTCCAAAATTTTCAGTTTGACACAGAAAATATCACCCGCGTCATTGATTGTTTCCAATCGTCACTGGATATACGCGACTCGCTAAATGTTCCGGTATTTTTAAACTAGGCGATATTATTTTAAGGGTCAAGCATTTAGAATTTTCAAGATTTTCCCCTACCCCAATTTTATTATCGGGTAGTTAAACAACCATTCTTCGTTTTTAATCCTTTTTTCAAAAAAGTTGTGATTCCCAGCGATTTTCGCTTCGGGAGGTATTATATTCCTTCGCATTATTCAATTTTGAACCAAAGGCAAGTTTATCCATATAAGAGACTTGCAAACTTCGCCGGAGATTTACAGTTATGTGTGGCATTTGTGGGATTTATGAAAAAGCGCAGGACCATCAGGCACTGGTGACGGACATGTGCCGGATCCTTGTCCACCGCGGGCCGGATGCCTGGTCTGTGCATCAATCCGGTGATGTTACTCTCGGCCACCGCCGCCTGAGCATTATCGACCTGGAGACCGGTAACCAACCGATTTTTAATGAAGATAAATCCCTCGCAATTATTTATAATGGGGAAATTTACAATTACAAAGAATTACGGCAGCCTTTACTGGAGAAAGGCTATACCTTTCAGACTTCCTCAGATACAGAGGTTATCCTAAAATTATACGAAGATCAGGGCGTCGAGGCATTTGCTAACCTGAACGGCATTTTTGCTTTTGCCAT
>JAUIFT010000210.1 GCA_030430345.1 Calditrichia bacterium
GGAAAGTTTAGCGGCTTATAACCCGAAGCTCCTCCATCAACCCGGCACTCTCGCAGCGCGGGTACGTCGGCGGATTAAGGGAACGCTGGAATCACCGTTCCCCTGGTTTTATATTCGGAAAAGTTAAAGTGATCGGAAGTCTTAGATCGTTTGCTGTCATCGCGAGGAGTGCAGCGACGAAACGATCTCCGAATTGCATGCCCTATGAGATTGCTTCTCTAGGCAATCCGGGATCACCCCTTGGCTATATTCATACACATCTTTCTACTAAGCCCAAAATGATTGAAATATGTCGCCCCTACAGGGCTGCTGACATTCAATAAAAAAAATGTCTATCAATATTTTGCCCTTACAGGGCATTCGATTCCTTTAAATTGCGATTTTTCACGACGAGTCCCATAGGGACGGTATATTTCTAGCTCAAAAGAGACAAAAGACTACAAAAGCCCCGTGGGGGCGACATATTTTTATATTTATAACCTTATACACGGACCGTAGACCGTAGGAATTCCATTGGTGCTATGACAGCTCAAATAACATTAATTCTATCAAACAACCAAGTAGTCTACTTTTTTTGCCCGGCTTTCGGCTTAGGCTTATCGGCGGGTTTCTCCTCTGCCGGCGCTTCCTCTTCCGGCAGATTAAGAATTTTAATGCTGGAGGCGATATCATTGAGCGTTCTATGATTGCCGTTGTAGACCTTGTCTTTCTCACTATCATAACAAAGAAAAGAAAGCCGAATGTGCAGGCATAATTCCGGATCGTAATCATCCCAGGGAATGACCCGGTAACAATAGATATGCTTAAATTTGAACCCCTTCCGCATAATCTTTATATTCCCCATGTTCATCTCAAAACAACGCATGCCATTGCCGAAATCCACTTCTTTCGCGTCACCATTATAGCGCACTTTCCATTTCTTGGTTTTTTTATCCTGAACGCAGGGTTGATCAAACTCAAAGATCGTGATCGAGCGTTTCATCATAACAGTCAACTGATCTTTGTCTTCAAAAAATTTGCCCAGTTTGACGTCAGTATCCGAAACGGAAAACTTCTTGTCTCCCTCGGGAATCTCTTTGCGCAGCGCAGCGTCGATAATAATCGACAGGTATTTATGGCGGGCGGAGCCTTCTTTGCGCTCGGTAGTCTGCCGCTTAGTCAAAACCAACGTATTCCACTTTTTATCGATTTTTGCCCTTTGCAGCAACTGCCCATCATCATCGAGCACTTCGCCACTAAGCAGGGCAATGAAGGTATTGTCGCGATGTTCCGGCTTTAGCATGAAACTGTTTGCCGTCCAGCTCGGGGGAATACCAATGGAAAAGCCCAATCCTTCATTGTCGATCTGATACGTTTTCTGCCGGCGAACTTTCTCCCACTCTTTCAGGGCCTCAAATGCCCCGGCAACATCTTCAACATTATCGAACCCGCGCCAGCCAACCGGTTTTCTCCCACCTTCATCATTGTTGCCCAGTTGGACAAAATCTTCCGCGAACCAGATATCACCACTGGAATCGCCGCGTTTCTTCAAACTGGCTTTTTTGACATCCCCCGCGCCCCATTGATCGGAGACTTTAAACTTTTTCTGATCCTTTTGATCCTGTTTGATAATTAAGGCGCGTTGATCGGTCACCGCATAAATGACATTATTTTCCGAGTAGAAATTTTTCGGAAGGTAATGCCGGAAGCCGAGGAAAAAGACCCCACCAAACAGAGCCAGCAAGATATTGCGAACGGCATAGTATACCTGGTCGCCATATAATCTGCCGGCCTGATGGGCAACAACAATATCGAATGCGATGATATAAATCGCGTATCCGAAAAAAGCCAGGGCGAAAGTGAGCAGCAAGGTTTCGATCGGCTGCAGGGTCTTCACAGTTTTCGAAGTTACCGGCTGACCATGCCAGATCAGTTTCTCCCGGGGATTCAATTGTCCTTTAACGACACCTTCAATATCACGAATCATAAGCGATCATTATCTTTATTGAATATTGTATTCATTAAGTATCGGGGCAAAATACATCAACTAACTTTTAAAGGTCCTTTGCCCATTTGTAGATTTGCAAATGGGCAAAATACAGTTGAATTTCCAGTTTTGATCTTGTCGTTAACACTCATTTTATCAACCAATTTTTGCCCTGGCATCTACTTCAAAATAGTCATTTTCCGGGTCTGAACAAAATTACCGCTGGAAATACGGTAAAAATAAGTGCCGCCCGGCACGGCGTTCCCCAGCGCATCCCGGCCATCCCAGTTCACGCTATGGCGGCCGGCAGTTTGCTGCACTTCTATCAGGGTGCGGATTTGCTGCCCGAGGGAGTTGTAAATCTTCAGGGAGACATTGCCGGATTTAGCCAGATGATATTCAATCGTTGTTTCCGGGTTAAAGGGGTTGGGATAATTTTGCGCCAATTCGTATTGATTCGCTAACGTCGTCGGCTCATCAATCGCGGTGACGCCAACGTTAAACTCGTGACTGTAGGTGACTCCTTCATATACAATCTCATACTTCCAAACACCGCTAGCCGCATTGATGGGTAACTCCCAGGACCACCACCACCAGGACGCAACATAATGCGGTTCACTGGAAGCACTGTTCCAGTTTCGGAAAACCGAGTTATCCGGGCGATAAATCCGGTGATTGCTCTGTTGATTTTCCAGTTGATCACGATAGTAGCTAGCGAAATAGACGACCTCTCCAGCTACAAAATCATTCTTTTCATTAATGATTTCCTGAGTTGGGCAGGCTGGAAATGTCGGCGGGGCGGAATGGGTCATCAAACGGTTAATCGCAGAGTCGTAATAGGGACGCTGATCGTTCCACCAGGATTCGCTATTGAGATTATTACAGCTGCCGGAATAAGGTTCAATAAGGTTTCCTTGCCCATCGCGGGTTTCCATATGTAAATGGGGTCCGGTAGAACTGCCGGAACTCCCGACGACGCCAAGATATTCTCCAACAGCCACACTATCTCCCACCTGTTTGCTGGTGGTTGAGCCATTTTTCATGTGTCCATACCAGGTAACGGAGCCATCACTGTGTTGCACATAAACGGCATTCCAATTCCCACTGTTAAACCCACAACTGCGGTCATTATTGCCATCAGATTTTAGAACAATCATTCCCGGTGCAGATGCTACAATAATCACTTCATCATGGTCCATCCGGTACCAGGCAAACGGCCAGGTAAACATATCGATCCCACGATGATTATAACCGGAAGTGAGGTCGTAAGTACGTTCGCCACAATTATAATCCTGTAATTGATTGGGGAAATTCTCATCGAGGTCGACAAAATTGGAAATGCCATAATAGTCATAGTCGGTTTGCCCGGGCGCGCCAACCACCGGCCATTCAAACAATATAATATCTTCACTCCATTGCTGCGGCAAGCGCCCTTCCCGCTGTAACCGGGCGACGTTCTCATCAATTTGTGCCTGAATTTCCATGCGTTTTTCATCGGTCAGGCAGGGAAAATCCTGATTCACTTCATAGGAACCAAATCCCATACTTTCCTGCGCAGTCAGTTGCAGGGAGAGCAATATTAGTAATAGAAAGACAGGGAGAGTAAAAAGCTTCACGAAAACCTCCGGTATAATAGATTCATCGGGACTAATAATTATCAAAGTTTATTGAGCTGTAAGTTAACGATTGAACAACATAATCTAAGCTGCGGATCAATAAATGAAAAGCAATAAATCCTGGTATTTCTCTAGAATTTCTTTCCGGCCAGGTATTATATTCATCCAAGCAAAAATATGAGAAAACAGAGGAATGGGAATGAACAAGCGACAACTTGGCAAGAACGGACCGGAAATTACTGAAATCGGCCTCGGTGCCTGGGCCATCGGAGGCGCCTGGGCCTGGGGATGGGGAGAGCAGGAAGATACTGCTTCCTTGGATACTATCGCCGCCGCGCTGGATGCCGGCATCAACTGGATCGATACCGCCGCTGTATATGGCCTGGGGCATAGCGAAGCATTGGTTGGGAAAGCAGTCAAAGGCCGGCGGCATAACGTCATCGTCGCCACAAAGTGCGGCCTCCGCTGGGATGAGCGGCGACGCATTATCAACAATCTTCATCCGGCAAGTATCCGGAAGGAATGCGAGGACAGCCTGCGCCGCCTGCAAACCGATTATATCGACCTCTATCAAATTCACTGGCCGCACAAAAACATTCCCGTAGAAGAAAGCTGGGGACAGATGACCCGCCTGCTGGAAGAGGGAAAGGTGCGGTATATCGGGGTCAGTAATTTTAACATTGATCTGTTAGAGCGCTGCCAGGCCATCCGGCATATCGATTCATTGCAGCCGCCCTACAGTTTGGTGGAACGGCAGTTGGAAACAGAATTACTACCCTGGTGCCGGGAGAATGAAACCGGGGTCATCGTCTACAGCCCCCTGCAAAGCGGTTTGCTCACCGGTAAATTTTCCCGGGATTTTCTCGAAAATCTGCCGGAAGATGACTGGCGGAAGAAAAATGGCAATGCGACTTTCCGGGAACCCTTGTTCAGTGCAGTGCTGGATTTCGTTGACGGCCTCCGTCCCATCGCCGCCGGCTACAGGAAAACGGTCGCTCAGTTGGCAATCGCCTGGACGCTAATGCAAGCGGACGTTAGCTCGGCCATCGTCGGTGCTCGCAACAGCGGGCAGGTCGCGCAGAATGCCGGCGGGGCAGACTGGCAGATTAGCAGCAAGGATATGGACAAGATTGAGCAGCTCTATCAGGAGACGGTGATTGCTGCCGGGAAGAAGTAATTAATAAGAGTGGCAGCGGACAGGGAAAAATCACTGCTACTGTCTACTATTGCTACTTTATTCTTCAACTAGCACCCGGTCCGGCTGACCGGCCTGGTGTACCCGAAATACCAGCGCTTTGAACCCGCTATCTCCAGTCTTGGCAGTATGGATTTGTTTTAGGGGAATTTTGAACACCTCTCCTTTTTTGAGAACAACATCCGGCTTGTCTTTTTGCCAGGCGGTGCCCTCTCCCTCTAATATATACACGAATTCCTCACCGGGATGCCAATGTTTCGGAAGCGTAAAATTCCCCGGCACTTCGATATAACTAACAATCACTTCCGTGCCCTCAACAAGTTCCAATTCTGCTCTTAGCAGATTCTCCAGCTTCAACTCTTCAATTGTCTCCGGCGCTTTTTCTGCCTGAGCTTCCGGCTGGGCATTGGCGGACTCACCGGAACAGCTAAGACTTGCGAATGCAAAAGCAGCAATCAACAAAACGATAAAAATATGCAATTTCATTTATATCTCCTTTGGTGGTGGATGTACAAAAAGTAGCTGCAAAGAAAGGTTGGGCATTTTTTTCACACTATCAGCGATACTTCAGCCATACCGCTGATAGTAAAATTTACGACGGAATTAATCTACGCCGGGCGTAATATACCAAATACTGGAGAAAGAATCGCTGTCCCATTCTTTCCGCTCAAGATCAATAATCAGTTTCGGATGTACTGTGCCTTCCGACCAGAGCATATGTCCATTATTCGATTCAGTCGGCTCTCTCTCAGCGAGACCGCTCTTTTTTAACGCTGCCTTATACCCCTTTACCGGGCGGTAATAGTCCACGCGTACTTTCTCAACTCTCTCGGTTTCCTGATTGATGTAAAGCGTAATGCCATGCTCTACAATTTGCTGGGATTCCGTGACAACTTCCAGCACAACCGCATCGTGACTACCTAACCCTATGTTCTTAAAAAACAATTCATAAGCCGTTTTAATATCCTGCCGCCGCTGCCCCTTTTGCGAAAAGGCCGCCTGGAAATGTTCAACGGAATGGAAGCGTCCCTTTACATCATCAAAGAAAAAGTCCGGCGCATAGAGATTATCATAGGTATAGCCGACAGACGGTGCCCAAATGTAGGC
>JAUIFT010000211.1 GCA_030430345.1 Calditrichia bacterium
CGCTCTCTCTCTCTCTTTCTCAATGTTTTCAAAGTCGAATCGACATGATAAAAACGACGACGACGACGAAAAATGAGTTCAAGAGTTGATGAGTTGTGCAAATGTCCACTGTGCAATGAACGATATGACGTGCCGATGAATTTGCCGTGCGGCGAAGCGATTTGTAATCGCTGCGTTCAAAAGACCATTGGCGATGAGATTATGTGCAAATATCCGGACAACAGCAGCGCCTTTCAGGCTGCCTGTGATATGCAGCGCAGCATTCGCAACCATGAACATCTTGCCAAAATAAACATGGCCATCAAAATCGGCTTCCATCATGGTGAAATTTTGCTGGAGAAAAATGATGTCTTCGGCGATGCCGTCAATGTCGCCGCGCGGATGGTCGGCATGGCAAAGGCCAAGCAAATTATTTGCACCGGCTCGACGATTGCCAAACTACCGATCGCCCTGGCCAAAAATGCCCGCAATCTTGGCCGGGTAAAAGTGCGCGGTAAAAAGCGTGAAATGGAAATATTCGAAGTCATCTGGCAGGAAGATACCTCAGATGTGACCATGCTCTACAAAAGCACCGATCCTCCCCGCCGCCCCGCTTCCGTGCGCCTGGTCCTCCACCATAAAGGACAACGCTTTGAAGTTAACGAAAAACTCCCCTTTCTCAGCCTGGGCCGGGACCGGGAAAATGATCTTTCCGTAGATACAGACCTTGCCTCCCGGAATCACGCCAGTATTGAATTTCGCCAGGGCAAATTCCTCTTAACCGACCGCAGCACTAATGGCACTTTCGTTTGGATGGAAAATGGTGAGAAATTCTTTATCCACCGGGAAGATATTCATTTATACAACCGTGGCATCATCAGTCTTGGCAGGGATGCGATGACTGACGATCCGGATCTCATCTATTACAAATATGTCAGCAAAAAAGAAAGTCGTTAGTTGTTCTCGCTTTAAAAGCATTTTTATCGATTAATGCGCTTCACCACACCCTCCACCTGCTTTTCCCCTAATTTTTACTGCCGGTCTGATCATTCAATTTCACCATCAAAGGAATGCCTCCATGAAAAGCGCAACTGTTTTCCTTGCTGTTATATTCTTCTACATTTGCATTAACATCCCCTCCGCTCTTTTTGGGCAGGCAGGCGACTTTGCCCGCGCCACAAACAGCGTCTTTACGCCATTAAACAATATTTCTCCAACGGCTCCGGAAACACGTTTAATCAAGCTCCCGCAGCTGCCCGGTAAACATGTCATTTGGGGATCCCTGGGCCGGGACGATCGCGGGCATATCTGGCTGGGCACTTCCGGTGGCGATGCCACGCCGAGCGGCCATCTGCTCGAATATGATCCGGTTGCCGACACCACTTATCATAGGGGCGACGTTATTTCTGCCTTAAAATCTGCTGGAAAATACCGCGCCGGAGAAGCACAGGAAAAAATTCACTCCCGCATTATGCAGGCGCCCGATGGTTATCTGTATTTTACTTCGATGGATGAAGCGGGAGAGGACTGGACGACCGGCACCAATCCGGCCTGGGGTTCTCATCTCTGGCGTATCAAACCGGGCAGTAATTCCTGGGAACATCTTCTTTCCGCGCCAGAAGGATTAATTGCGCTCGGCGTTGGCGGGCAATATGTTTACGCCCTGGGATATTATGGCCATAAACTTTATCAATTCAATACCGCAACGAAAGCGGTGCGCTCTGTCCTGGTAGGCTCGCTGGAAGGTCACGTTTCCCGCAATATACTCAGCGACCCGCGTGGTCATGTCTATGTTCCCCGTCTCACTATAGACACACTAGAAAATGAACCGTTGAGCCATCTGGTTGAGTATGATGCCGGGCTAAATGAGTTGGCGGCAACCCCGCTGGAGGATTATTTCGATGATTCTCCGGCACGATCTCACGGTATCATATCCTTCACCTACCTGGCCGACCGGTCAATGGTTTTTGCCACGGGACGCGGTTATTTATACCGGATTATTCCCGGTTTCGAAAGCGCCGCCAGTGTAATGCCGGTAGGAAAATTTCATCGAGGGAGAAAAGCCTACACGCCGGGCATGTTTACCATCGCCGGCGATAAATATCTGCTTGGCATTGCCAAGAAACGGCCATCCTACCAATGGGTGGTTTATGATTTATACAGCGACAGCGTGACTGTTCACCCGTTTCCTTTACCAAAAGGCGTGCAAAAAATCAGCTTATATGGATCTGTCGCCCGGGATAATAACGGCAGCTTCTATCTGGTCGGCAGCTATCAGAATCCCGCCAACTACAGCATCTCAGATGACAATTTAGCGTTGATGGCGGAAGATGGCCTGCCGGAGAAATTGCTGGCACAGGTAAGCACATTAAAAGGGCAGATATTTCCAAACAAAAAGAAATTTAGCCGCCGCCTCAACAAAACAATTTCTTACAAATATGTGAAGAAGTATAAATCAAAAATAGTCAAACGCGCGCGCGATAATCAGCGATATCCCTTGTTGCTCCAAATCTCTCTCTCAGGCAACTCCGAGTAGTAGTTTCTACTTGACAAGCGGGACTGCAGATGCTATTTATGCTTGACGTTTAGCAGAAGGATAGAAATCGATGCAGCCCTATTTTCCTCATTTAAATTGCCGGCAGAATGGTTTCATTACCAATAGGGATGCCCGGATATATTACGAGGTTTATGGCGACGGCCCTCCCTTCTGCCTGATCAATGGATTAGGTCTGGACGGATGGTTCTGGGAGAAGCAATTACCAGCATTTTCCCGGACGTTCACTACGATCATTGTTGACAATCGGGGGGCCGGGCGATCAGATAAACCTCCCGGTCCCTACACTATTCCGATGATGGCCGGGGATATTTTAACCGTTCTGGAATCGTTAAAGATCGAATCCGCGAATATACTCGGCTTCTCCCTTGGCAGCCGTATTGCCCGGGAAATCGCGCTTAGTTCCCCGGCAATGGTCAAGCAGCTAATCCTGGCGGCATCCAGCCCCGGATATAAAGAACGGATTGAAATGACGTCTGCAACCCGCCAGCTACTGGCAACGCGAGACGGCGATCCATTCCAGCTCTTCCGCAAAAAACTGGCGCTGGCTTTCACAGAGGAATATCTCGCAGCTATGGACCTGGACGCTTACATTGCTTTTCGGATTAAAAACCGCCAGCCCCAGGATGCCTTTGAAGCACAGGTTGCCGCTGGTATCTCTTATGACCGCAGCGATGAACTTGCTGAAATCACCCAGCAATGTTATATTCTTGCTGGCGGAGACGATCCGGTAACCGTCCCGGAAAATGCCGAAATTCTGCACAAATTGATTCCGAACAGTAAGCTGAAGATTTATCCGAAATTGCGCCATCAATTTTTGGTCGAGGACGCAGCGACTGTCAATCAGGACATTCTTGCTTTTCTAGAACATCAATAATTTATGACGGCCGGAAATAAGTGAACCGGGAAGAGAAAACGGCGTTAAAGAAAATATGAAAAATTTGACGAGCTGTTTTTACATCAATATATTTTTATTGACCAGCCTGCTCGCAGCGGCACTCCCCCAGCCGGAAGAGGCGCCGCCGCCTTTTCTGGAAGATAGCACCTGGCTGGCACCGCTGAAAGTTCGGGCAAAGATCACCCTGGATAATTGGGAGTCCCGGGATCCGCTGACGCCGTTAATTACTTTTTACTCGCCGCTGGATTTTTATCAACCGCTTGCCGAGCGCTTAAATTTACCCCGGGGCATAAAGCTTAAACCGGATGATATTCCTTTTGAAGAAATTCGCAGCGGCACAGCGTACCAGGTGGATTTGGCGCAAAGCTACCTGATTCCCAAACACTTACAATCGCCGCGCATTATGGTTTCGCCATTAACTCTTGCCAGCCTGGCTTACAAAGCCACACAGAAGTTATTGCCCGGCCTATTTAACCGAAAGCACGATTATAGCAACCTCTACGTTCGAAAACTGGATATTGATTTACTGGATATTGTGTGGGAGAATTCCGACCTCACTGCCTACGATATTTACGCGCTGTATTTGCAGACACCAGCAGAACAACATCTTTCATTTATGGATATTCAGTATCAGCTGGATCGCCTGGAGAATGACAAGCTCTTGACTTCCCGGAAACCACATAAATTAAAAATTTATTCCGCGATAAAAAACCGTATCTGGCTGAGCTATCATGTGCAGGACAAGCTGGAACTGAGTGATGCACTCCACAATGGCCCGCGGCATTTTGAGTTATTGCGAATTCGGCAGGTGTTGGAAGGGAATTAAAATCGCGCTGGATGCACAATGGACTGATAGACTGTGGCTCAAGTTTATTTAATACCATCTACGGATAACTGTCAGCATCCCAGTTTTACAATTCTTTCGTCAATGTCTTTTTCAATGCTTTCAGCCAGTCTTTAACTTCATCAAAACCGTTTAGCGCCCCCTCCAGTTCCTCATCATCATTACGGGTTTCGCTCAATGAAAGGGCTTCGTTCGCGAGTGCCAATGCTTCCGCGGTTTTCCCGGTCTCAGACATGGAGCGGGCAATCCAGTATTTACACTCCACCTGAAAACCAACGGAGCGATATGGCTGTGCATCAATTCGGGATAAAATCTCTTCAAATATTGCCTGAGTATCTATCCAGTTGTTATTGTGTGCTTTTAAACGCCCCTGAAAATAACGGGCCGCTAAAATTGGCGGATCGCTTTCCGAACGTTCCAGGAATTCATTCAAGGCCGTTTCCGCTTCATCATAACGCTCATAATCGAAAAGTGAATAGAAATAGCCAAACAGTGCTTCATCAGTGCAATACTGTCCATGATCGATCGCAAAGCGCATCTGCTTCAGTCCCAATTCCCGTTTATCTTTCATCCAGAAGGCAACGACACGGATGAAACCGGAACGGGCAGTTCGCCAGTAATGATAGGTGCCGAAACCGAGGTAGACATCATACAGGCGTTTATCTTTCTTTTCCGCCTTTTTAAAATTGCCAACTCCCTTTTTCCCGTCCATATAAGCCCCGATCCAGTTAAAGCTGCGAAAGCGATAGAATGCCCGGTAGCCATAGGCAGCACCAACATAAAAATTCAGCCAGGGGTCGTCTTTCTGTTCCTTCAGCAATGCGTTCCCTTTTTCGATAGCCGTCTGAATATTCTCTTCCAGCTCATCCTGGAACTTATTAAAACGATAGGTGCTCATCCAGCTTTGTAAAACGGCCGCCTTGTAAAAGTATGGGGCCGGATGATTCGGATAAACCAGTTTCACACTGTCAAATAACGCATTGGCTTCTTCAAAACGGTCGGCATACACCAGCGCCAGCCCCCGGCTCAGCGGTTCATGAAAAACGCTGTCGATCGGTGCTTTTTCAGCGGGCGCGACTTCCGGCAAATCATCACCGGCAGCAAGCTTCCCGCTCATTCCCGCAAAGAATACAATCGTAAGGGAAAAAATTATTCTGAGAAAGATATCAGTACCTGGAGATTTACCGGCATGCTTCATACATCATCCCTTTTTATTGAGACAGAAAAAATTGTCATCCATATAAAGTATGTAATTCCTGTAAAAATGTAAAGTTACAATCTGTTAATATGCCCGGGTCCTGCAAATATTCTTTCAGCTCCTGGCATACATAATTCAATACGTAGCCAAAACGAAAAACCCCGTCATCTTTGCAGACAACGGGGTTTTTCCATGGCAAATATGTTCTATGCACCTTTTTCAATCGGCGCGCCGACTAAATTCCCCCATTCGGTCCAGGAACCGTCGTAATTACGGACGTCCGGATACCCGAGGAGATATTTTAGCACGAACCAACTATGGCTGGATCGTTCACCGATACGGCAATAGGCAATTACCGGTTTATCCGGGGTTACCGCTTCCCCGCCGTAGAGATCCGTTAATTCTTCC
>JAUIFT010000212.1 GCA_030430345.1 Calditrichia bacterium
AATTGGCTGATGAGGGCGTTCCTTACATATCGATCCTCACCGATCCGACGACCGGCGGCACCACCGCCAGCTTCGCGATGCTCGGGGATATTAACGTATCCGAGCCCAACGCCCTGGTTGGTTTCGCCGGGCAACGAGTGATCAAGCAAACAATTGGGCAGGATCTCCCCCAGGGATTTCAGAGCGCCGAATTTGTCCAGGAGCACGGCTTCATCGACATTATCATTCATCGCCAGGAAATGCGCACCTCACTGGCAAATATTTTTAGCCTGCTCTGGGTCTATCCGGAGGCAGCGCCCGCAAAGAAAAGAACCCGAAGCCGGGCGAAACAAACAACCGCTTCGGAGTAGATAAAAGTACCGAACATTTCCCGCCAGGGAGTTACAGGAATACGAATGACAAAGAAACCGAGAATTCTTGTCACAAATGATGACGGGATTTATTCCAGGGGAATTCTGGCACTCTACACAGCCATGCAGCAACTCGGCGAGGTTTACGTGGTGGCGCCGGATTCCGAGAAAAGCGCAGTGGGCCATGCCATTACACTCTCCGATCCGCTCCGGGTAATTACAGTCGAACGGCAGGGGGAACACTTCGGCTGGGGGGTAACCGGCACACCGGCGGACTGCGTCAAAATCGGTGTTAAAGCAATTTTGGAATTTAAGCCGGATCTGATAGTTTCCGGTATCAATCAGGGCAGCAACACCGCAACAAATGTGATTTATTCCGGCACGGTGTCTGCAGCAACAGAAGGAGCGATCATGGGTATTCCATCGATCGCTTTTTCTTTAACCAGCTTTACCTATAAAGACTTTTCCCTCTCCGCGGACATCGCGACGCTGATGGCGGAGAAAGTATTGCAAAACGGTCTTCCCCCGGATGTGCTGCTCAGCGTGAACATTCCGCCGATTTCCCGCGAGGAGTTGAAAGGCATTCGGGTAACCCGCATGGGCAAAGGACGTTACGAGGAAGCCTTCGAAAAACGCGTTGATCCGGCCAATCGTACCTATTACTGGTTAAGCGGCACCAAGCTATTGCTGGATTCCGACGATGACATCGACGAAGTAGCCATTACACACAACTATGTTTCCGTAACGCCGCTGCAATTCGATTTAACCGAACAGTCGATGATCTCCCGCTTAAAAGATTGGCAATTATCACTCAAATAATGCAGGTATCTTTACGCTTCGGAAAGCCACCGGACATTTCGGATTTTCCGCCATAGTATTTCATTATATCCCAAAGCGAAACATAATTTTTAGCAGACATGGTCAGTGAAATGGAAAAAGTATTAATACTGGACTTCGGTTCTCAATATACACAGTTAATCGCCCGGAAAACCCGGGAGCTGCAGGTTTATTCGGAAATTCATCCCTACAACTTTCCACTGGAGGATATCAAAACCGATCCATCGATTAAAGCGATTATTCTTTCCGGTGGCCCAGCCAGTATTTACGCCGAAGGAGCGCCACACTGTCATCCGGAAATTTTTCATCTTGGTTTACCAATACTGGGTATCTGTTATGGATTGCAACATATTGCTTACGCCATGAATGGAAAAGTGCAGCCGGCAGAGCGCCGTGAATATGGCCGGGCCATGCTGCAAACAGATCATGCAGATGATATCCTTGCCGGCCTCAATTCCCCCACTCAGGTCTGGATGAGTCACGGCGATCACTTAACCACACTACCGGAAGGTTTTGAGGGAATCGCCCATACCGACAATTCTCCCATTTGCGCCATTCGTAATCAAGCGAAAAAGATCTACGGCATCCAGTTTCATCCGGAAGTACATCACACTACGGAAGGAAAAACCATCCTTCGTAATTTTCTCTTCGCTATCTGCGGATTTCGCGGCGATTGGTCCTCGGATTCCTTTATTGACAGCGCCATTGCCAGCATTCGGGAAACTGTCGGTAACGATCATGTGCTCTGTGCATTGAGTGGCGGGGTAGACTCCAGCGTACTCGCTGCGCTGCTGCACCGGGCCATTGGGGATCAGCTGCATTGTATGTTCATCGACACCGGCTTATTGCGCCGCAACGAAGCGAAAGAAGTGGAAGAAATATTTCAGCAGAAAATAGGGCTAAATTTGACGGTTGTCACCGCCGCGGACCGGTTCTTGCCTAGATTAAACCACGTTACTGATCCGGAAGAGAAACGGAAAATTATCGGCAACGTTTTTATAGAGGTATTTGAAAAGGAAGCAGAGCAACTTGGTCAATTCCGGTTTTTAGCCCAGGGCACTCTGTATCCGGATGTTATCGAAAGTGTATCTTTTAAAGGCCCCTCGGCAACTATTAAATCCCACCACAATGTTGGCGGACTTCCAGAAAAAATGAACTTTGAATTATTAGAACCATTTCGAGAACTGTTCAAGGATGAGGTAAGAGCAGTCGGACGTAAGCTGGGACTCCCCGGGCAAATTATCGGCCGGCACCCTTTCCCCGGCCCCGGCCTGGCAATCCGGGTCATCGGCGAAATTACCCCGAACCGTCTCGAAATACTCCAACAGGCAGATAAAATTTATATCGATGCATTAAAGTCCGCGGATCTTTACCAGGAAATATGGCAGGCATTTTGTGTATTATTACCGGTGCAAACTGTTGGCGTAATGGGCGACGAGCGCACTTACGAAAATGTGCTCGCATTACGAGCCGTCACCAGCACCGATGGCATGACAGCGGATTGGTACCCGCTGCCTTATGAATTTATGGCATATGTTTCAAACAAGATTATTAATGAAGTTAAAGGCGTTAACCGAGTGGTTTACGACATTAGTTCCAAGCCCCCGGCGACCATCGAATGGGAGTAAAACAAGGAGAGCTTTACTATGTGTGGCATTGTAGGCTATGTTGGGCCGAAAGAGGCCTATCCAATATTAATTAACGGATTAAAGAGACTGGAGTATCGCGGATACGACTCATCCGGCGTTGCGCTGGCGCGAAATGGTTCAATCCATGTGGAAAAACAGGTTGGCAAAATTGCCGCGCTGGAAGAGACCGTCAACGGACGACCGATGGGCGGCAACACCGGTATTGCCCATACCCGCTGGGCGACCCACGGGGAACCGAATCAAACCAACGCGCATCCGCACAGTGATGGCAGTGGAGATATCGTTTTGGTGCATAATGGCATTATCGAAAATTATGATGCACTGAGAAAGATGCTCACCGCCAAGGGCCACAAGTTCGTTACGGATACGGAAACCATCGCTCATCTGATTGAAGAATTTTATAAGACCAGCGACTCTTTTGAGGAAGCTTTCCGGAAAGCGCTGCTGGAATTGAAAGGCACGTATGGCCTGGCGTTGATCACCAAACATGATCCCGGCAAGCTTTATGCCGCCCGCAAGGGAAGCCCGCTGGTGGTGGGGATCGGTGATGGGGAAAATTTTGTTGCCTCGGATGCATCGGCAATTATCGCCCATACCCGGGACGTGCTCTATCTGGAAGACGGGGAAATTTCCATTATTGATTCTAAAAGTCACGTCACAAAAACGATCCAGAACGAAGTGATCGAAAAAGAAATAGAGCGTGTGACTTTCGATCTGGAACGGATTGAAAAGGCCGGCTATGATCACTTTATGCTGAAAGAGATCTACGAACAGCCCCGCACGGTTGCAGACTGTATGCGCGGTCGCCTGATCACCGAGGAAGGTGTTACCCATCTTGGCGGCCTCGATCAGATTCTTCATAATGTCCTTCGCTCCCGGAAAATTTTTGTTACCGCCTGCGGAACATCTTATCATGCCGGACTGATTGGCGAATATATGCTTGAAGAGTATTGCCGTATTCCGGTAGAGGTAGAATATGCCTCGGAATTCCGCTATCGCGATCCGATTATTCAGGACGACAACCTGGTGGTAGCGATCAGCCAGTCCGGAGAAACTGCCGACACTCTCGCGGCCCTGCGGGAAGCGAAGCGGAAGAGCGCTACAGTCATGGGTATTGTTAACGTGGTTGGCTCTTCGATTGCCCGGGAAACCCATGGTGGAATGTATATCCATGCCGGACCGGAAATCGGTGTTGCTTCTACCAAGGCATTTACCTCCCAGGTAACCGCCCTGGCGCTCTTGACCACAATGATTGCCCGCACCAAAACCATGTCCGCGGAGCAGGGACGGCAGATCACCCAGGAAATGAAGTTGTTGCCGGAAAAAGTTGAGCAGGCCCTGAGATGCGACGAGCTGGTAAGGCAAATTTCCTATGAATTCAAGGATAAGAACCATTTCCTTTATCTTGGCCGTGGTTACAACTTTCCGGTAGCCCTGGAAGGCGCCTTGAAATTGAAAGAGATTTCCTACATTCATGCCGAAGGATATCCCGCCGCGGAAATGAAGCATGGCCCGATCGCATTGATCGACGAAGACATGCCGGTGGTTGTTATTGCAACCAAAGATAGTACTTATGACAAAATTGTTAGCAACATTCAGGAAGTGAAGGCCCGGAAAGGCCGTGTAATTGCGGTCGTAACCGAAGGTGATGATTACCTGAAGGACATGGTCGATTACACCATTCCGATTCCTTCGACCCTGAATTTGCTCCAGCCGATCGTATCGATTGTTCCGCTGCAATTGCTTGCATATCACATCGCGGTTATGCGGGGATGTAATGTGGACCAACCGCGCAATCTGGCGAAAAGCGTGACGGTTGAATAACCCCCACCCGATGAATACCGTTTATCATCCATCCGTAGAGGAAATTCATGAACTTCCTCTACGGATTTGAATTTTCACTACGGATTTTTTTATCACCCCGTATGCCCCCCTGAATTACATTTACCGATACCATTTTCCCACAAATTTATCTTCGATTGCATTTGGCAAGAAAATATTGTAAATGAAAAAGTTTTGGTATCTTTCCAACAATTTTTTCGTTAATCGTCGAGGTTGATACTCTTGATATGAATAGTGAAAGGAGACTTATGAAAAAGGGTTTGCTGATCGTATTGGTACTGCAGCTTCTCATCGCGGCAGCTTTTGGCCGGGAAGCAGACAAAATTTTGCCTTATACGATCCATCAGAAGAAAATGGATAATGGCCTGAATGTGGTAACGGTACCTTATCCCAGTCCCGGACTGGCCGCGTTTTATATTGTGGTTCGCACCGGTTCCCGTAATGAAGTGGAAAAAGGCGTTACCGGATTCGCGCACTTTTTTGAACACATGATGTTCCGCGGCACCGACAAATATTCCTCGGATGAATATAGTGCCATACTGAAATCTTTGGGCGCAGCGGCGAATGCAAATACTTCCAACGACCGCACTGAATATCACATGACCGGCAATGCCGAAAAGCTGGAAATAATGTTTGAAATAGAATCAGACCGGTTCCGCTACCTCAATTATTCCGAGCATGATTTCAAAACTGAAGCCGGTGCGGTAAAAGGCGAATATACCAACAGCACCGCCAGTCCCTACGCCAAACTACGGGAAGTAATGCTCAACACCGCTTTTGACAAGCACACCTACAAGCATACCACGATTGGTTTCTTCGAAGACATCGTCGATATGCCCAATCAATACGAATACTCAAAAGAATTTTTCAAGCGCTATTATCGCCCGGAATATTGCACCATTCTGGTGGTCGGTGATGCAACTCCGGAAGAAGTATACGCGCTTTCGGAAAAGTATTTTGGTGACTGGGAAACCGGTAGCTACGTGGCAGATATTCCCGTAGAACCGAAACAAACCGAAACCCGCTTTGCACATTTTCAAAACGGTGGTGTTCCGCCCTTTTTACAACTGAACTATAAAGGCCCGGCCTTCAGCGATCGGGAAATCGATATGCCCGCACTCGATGTGCTCGCAACCATTCTTTTTTCTTCGACTTCCGATCTTTATAAAAAATTGGTAATTGAAGAGCAAAACGCCCGCT